>JBEBGP010000043.1:0-2572 GCA_040081045.1 Candidatus Nitrotoga sp. | reverse complement strand
TGCCAGTTGGACGCATTCCAGATAACACTCGATCAGTAAACATAGTTAGTAAATATAAATTCTAGGATCCAAAAATTAAACGAATGACAGCATAAGAGGCATTAATAAACGGTTTTAATATCCAACTTAACACCGGGGTGAAGGCCATGAAAATCAAAATAAACATACCATACGGTTCCAGCCGTGATAGTTGGTAAGCCTGTTTATTCGGTAGCAGGCTGACCGCTACGCGCCCGCCATCCAACGGTGGCAGCGGCAACATATTCAGCACCATCAGCACCACGTTAATCTGAACGCCGATTTGAGCCATTTTTAACATCGGTTCGGCATACTCACCGCCAGCTCCGGAAAATTTTGCCAGCAATGCCCAGCAAAGTGCCATAAATAAATTGGAGGCAGGACCTGCCATCGCCACCCACAACATATCTTTTTTGGGATGGCGCAGTGCGGCAAAGTTGACGGGTACAGGTTTTGCCCAGCCAAATAAAATCCCGCCTAACCACAGGGTCATGATAGGGATGAGAATGGTGCCCACGGGATCAATATGACGTACGGGATTGAGGCTGATGCGGCCTTGCTGGTACGCGGTCATGTCGCCAAAATGTTTGGCGACATAGCCGTGTGCTGCCTCATGCAGGGTGATCGCAAATAAAATCGGTATGGCCGCAATGGCAATGGTTTGTATCAGTTGTTCAATTTGCATGAACTAATTCCCAAATAAAAAATGCGCCGTATCACCGCGACCGGCACGCACCAGCATCGGTATGTCGCGGGTTAAATCAATTACCGAGGTTGGCTTGGCTGCCACGGCTCCCCCGTCAATCACCAAATCAACCCGCTGCTCCAGCAATGAGCGAATCTGCCGGGCATCATTTAATGGCGATTCCTCGTTCGGCAAAATCATGGTGGAGCTGAGCAGGGGCTCTCCTAATTCTTCCAGCAAAGCCAGCGCGATGGCGTGATCGGGAATGCGCACTCCAATCGTGCTGCGCTTGGGATGTTGCAAGCGTTTCGGAATTTCTTTGGTGGCCTGAAGGATGAAAGTATAGCTACCCGGCGTATTGTGTTTCAACAAACGGAACTGCATATTATTGACCAGTGCATAATGCGATAGCTCGGACAGATCGCGGCAAACCAGCGTCATGTGATGGTTGTCATCTACGCCGCGAATTTGGCGTATGCGCGCCACCGCATTTTTATCATCCAGATGACAGCCGATGGCATAGCAGGAATCCGTCGGGTAAACGATCACCTTTCCATCACGCACCATCTGCGCGGCTTGTTTAATTAAGCGCGCTTGCGGGTTATTGGAATTAATTACGAAGTATTGTGCCATGTGGCAGGTTGGGGGTGAGTGGTTTGGTGTAGATTGGGTTATGTTTCCATGGGGTAATATTTTAACATCGAAGCCAGCCTAGAGTCTGTTGACAATCATGTGACGAGTGCGAACAGGGGGAATCGGGATGCAGTGCAAGGCATCTCGCCGGATAATTGTCAACAGATTCTAAGTATGGCTATCGTTATGCCCGGGTCGGCCTGCGTTGAAATAGGTATGGCAAGGTTTGATTTTATTTGGGCTATTCCCACGCCTGCCACACGGGTATGCAATCCAGCGGAAAATCCGGCAAATGGCCCAAATCCCGATAGCTTTCACCGGGGCCGTGAAAGTCCGAGCCACAGGAGGCCAGTAAATTAAATTCTTTGGCGTAGCGTGCGAATTCTGCATATTGCTCGGGCGTGTGGCTGCCGCTGACTACTTCGATGCCGCGTCCACCCAAATCATGGAATTCGCGAAGTAACTCACGCAGGGTTGGTTTGCCCATCCCTTTGCGCCCGGAGGTGTAGCGTCCCGGATGTGCCAAAACCGCGATTCCGCCACTGTTAACTATCCATTTTACCGCGTCTTTTAAAATGGCCCATTGATGCGTGATGTAGCCAGGTTTTCCTTTGATTAAATAATTTTTAAACACGCTGCGAACATCTTTGCTATAGCCGTTTTCCACTAAGAATCTTGCAAAATGGGTGCGGCCGATAATTTCCGGATTGGTTGCATAGCGGTAAGAGCCTTCAAGCGCGCCTGCGATACCGATTTTGGCCAGAGATTGCGCCATGAGTTGTGCGCGAATGCCGCGGCCTTTGCGGATTTCACGCAGACCCGCCAATAGATCTTCATTGGTGGGGTCAATATGCAAACCAAGAATATGTAAAGTGTGGCTGCGCCAGCTCACCGATATTTCAACGCCGTTAATGAGCTGTATGCCGTGTTGCGTGGCGGCAGTGGCGGCTTCGGCCAGGCCGGAAATATCATCGTGGTCGGTGAGCGCGAGTACTTTTACATCGCGGCCTGCGGCGCGCGCCAGGAGTTCAGTCGGTGGTAATAAGCCATCAGAGATGGTGGAGTGGCAATGCAAATCGTAATTGAGCATGTCTTCAGGCGGAGATTGCGCCCCTTCCTTTTTTTGTGGCTTTGCCTGTTTGTGTGCGCTGACGGCGAGTTTCCTTTGGGTCAGCCAGCAGCGGGCGATAAATTTCAATGCGATCCTGCTCGTGCAGGATGGTGTCCGGCTTAACC
>JBEBGP010000246.1:0-9919 GCA_040081045.1 Candidatus Nitrotoga sp. | reverse complement strand
ATCCTGCGTTGCTCAACTGGTCAGGCTTCCTCATAAACTCGCACGATCCGCTACGCGGCCACGTGTTCAAACATATTCGTCAGAATTCCCTGACCAGCCTCCGCTACTCGGCTGGCGCACAGGGGAAGAAAAGCGAAAAACCAAAAACCGTAAATCGTCGGGTGGGTACGTGGCGTCCACCCGACTATGCTATCCCTCAGGTTCTTCGATCTTGATTTATTTGGTTTGAGCTACCGCTTGATTCAACTATGAACCTTGCTCGTTGAAATAATTCATCAAACGTAATTATTTCTGGTGCGGAAATATTTCGACGGAACAATTCGAAAGATGAATATTTTTCTTCATTGATTCCATGCTCACTTTGAAATTCTGAAAGAGAACCGATCACTAAAAATGATTTGGGCTGATAAAGAAATAACTGCTCTCCTGTGGGAGATCCTGTTTCATCTTTAATCGCAGTTTTGGTACGAATGTTCGAAAGAGAGACTTGTACCGACCGTTGCACTTGAGCAATTCCACCAGTTAATTCATCTGATATTTGCCAGCTTTCTTTTCGATAGGGGGATGCTACTTGCTTTAGGAGGTGAGTCTTATGTGTCTTAATTTCACCAAATGAAAGTGCGCTAATTAAACCGTGCGTTTTCAACAACGCATCAACTCGTTTACCAGCGCCAGTAAAATCATGGCCTTTTACGATTTGCTCGAATTTTTTGTCATCTAGCGGAGAATTAAAATAATAGTTTAGGCCATACCCGAAAATCCAAGTGTTTTTTTCGAAGAAGTTTTGCCAAACATCTTCATTCTTTTTGTTTTCGCCAAGTGTTTTCTTGTGGTTTTCAAAGAATACATCATCATTCAGCAGTTGCCCGAATTCGCCAAGTTGTTTTCTTCTATGCCCTAGGATTGCAACATCCTTTGCAGTGATGTCATGTTTGGCTATTTCTCCAAGTAATTCAGGTTGCTGGCGTAACAGTGCAAGAGCTTGTTCCTTTGTGAGAACTATATTTTCGACAAACTTGTCATCAAGTTTTGCGCTATGTTCATCCGCTATTGGTAGTAACTCAATATTGCTTATAAAGTTGTACAAAACAGCAATTTCGTCGCCGACAAAAGTGAAGTATGTACCATGGGGAGCTCCGCTATCAATCGTATATTTTTGAATTTGAAGCGTTAAAATTCCACGGGTATCTTCATAGAATTTAGCTATTATTTCTTGCCTCTGCCCGTTGGTGATTCTTAGAGAGACCTGCTTTCCATCCTTAAAGAATTGGTGAGATTCCGTGCAGTCAATGACCTTTGAAACGATTCGAAATGGACGCACAAACTCCTCAACTTCACCCTCCTCATTTTTCCTGTATAGCTTCTGACTCATCAATTTACTGAGATATACGCGATCAGTTCGCTTATGCTTAAAGTATTCGTAGTCATCCATAATTTATATCCTTGGCATCATGAGACCCCAATGTACCAGAGTGGATTTGTTTTGCCTATGATACCTAAATAGGGTTGGCAATTTGTTGCTCACCCTATTTTCGGTTTTGATTGTCGCTTTTCCTACCCTGTGCGTCGCCTCGATCAGCTGTAAGCAGGCGGAGGGTTAAACGAGCAATGTTCGATCCCGCAGGGTGACGGTCGAGTTGCGCAACCCCACTTGCTTGTGGTTGATTGGGAGAACGTTTATCGTGCTGACGATAGCGGGGGGGGTGGCGGTGCTTAGTACGCGGGAAATGTCAGTTAAATAATCGAGCAATAAATTTACGAGCGGAGCGTGCCCAACTTGGGGCGGGTTGCTGTTGCCTTCGGCTTGGCTATTTTAATGGGTAGCGCGGATACGTAATCCAGTGCCAGTTTCAAACCGGCTGCAAGATCACCATTGTGTTGTATTCCTTCCGGTGCAACCATGATAAAGCCCGGCATTTTGCGACCCGCGCCTTCGCAAAATTGCGCATGCGGCAGGCGCAAAGCCCTGGCTTCCGCTTCTTTGCCGACCCGTATCATCAGCCCCTTCTTGCTTATGCAGCACAGCATGTTGCCATTGAGCATCAGTGTGATGCCGCCGAACATCCGCTTTTCTTCCGTTGCTACACCGGCAAGTTCGGTGCGGATGCGTTTAAGCAAAGTTGGAATGTCTATCGGTGTGTCTTTCATCGTCCGCTTCTGTAATGTTGAGAAATTCTAAAGTAGTTGTCACAAAACGCTAGAGGCGCGACGACAGCTTTGCTGAAATGGCAGTGAAATAGCGGTATCCTTTCCACACACGCCACACGCCCCGCACCAAGCCAACCACGCCATGCCTGCGGATCACAAATAACGCTGTTACACCGGCGACCAGCACAGGGTTTGAACGCACGAAACGCATGGCAGCCAAACCCTGATCGGCAATCGCCAGCGGGGTTTGCAAACGCTTTCCCATCTCGGTCACCTGCCCGCGCTGCACGGCGATTTTCGCCAGCAGTTCGTCACGTTTTTGTATTAGCTCGATCATTTGTTTACTCATGATTGGCATCCAAATATTTTCTGTCCCTGGACAATTCGGCAAGACTGGCGGAAAACAATTTTGATCCGGCTTGAGCCTTGCCGCGCAACAGTAGCACCATGATCGAGCCCAGCAGAAAGAAGAACGCGCACAGCACTCCGAGCACGGCGAGACGGTGGTCATCCCAGAACAGCACCACAATGAAGACGGTAAGCAACAACAAGCCCATGCCGAAACAAAACATCGCGAATAAGGCGGAAACGAGCATCTGTGTCAAGCGCAAACGCTCCACCTGCAGCTCGTTTATCAGCAGTTCAAGCCGTGTCGAAATGATGGAGGTCAGCGTGGACAGTAACCTTCCGACTGACCCCATCAGCCCCGAGCCTTCTTTTGACATTGCCTAGCGACTACGCGAAATCAGCATACCCACAACCAAGCCCACACCGGCTGCCACGCCGACCGCCTTCCAGGGATTTTCATGCACGTATTCGTCGGTCACTTTTGCCGCCTGTTTGGTTTGCTTAACCAAGGATTCTTGCGCGGCTGCAAGACGATCCTTGGCGGCTGTCAAATTTTCCTGGATACGTTCACGCACGGCTGATGCTTTTTCTCCAGCATGCCCGGCCGTTACGCGCAGCAACTCTTCCGCATCCGCCACCACCACGCGCAAATCTTGCATGAGTTTCCCCTTTTTGACTTCGCCTTCCACGTTTACCACTTTCGCATCCATGATTCTCTCCTTAAAGACGATAAACAATTTACGTTTCTAAAACTCATGGTAGGCACCACATCCACCGTCGCCTGCCCGCTTCTCTGCAACAGAGAGCCACTCACTCTACCCTGGCGGAAAGGTTGACAGGGCTATGCAACCCGTCCCCCATTCATTCCAGAAACCCCAAAAACTACGGTGAAACAATCCAACTGCGTGTCGCATGGTTGCATAAAAGCCGTTAATAAATCTATTTTGTCTGCAACACAGGACAAATGATGTTCCATTGCGCACGAATAGTGTATCGGTGTTTGTCTGATTGTGGCGTAGGTGGATAGGAAATGTTGGTGTCAGTGTTTGCCTTATGGATAAAAGGCGATTATTGACGTTTTCATAATTGGCGACGACATCGTTGGGCGCACCATGCTTTTCATGCGGAGGCAGCTTTCCACCAGAAGGAGCGGGATGAAAGTCCCTTCTCTCTCCGGAGATATCAATGGCTTGCCCGGCGTTTTTTGCTGGGTTAGCCAGATAGCCAGTTGTATTATCAGAAAGGTTGGGGTGAGGGAACGTAATACAAGCTATATGTGCAAAGTTTTAATAATCACTCCATCTTCCCCTCATCCAACCCCAACTCCTGAATTTTACGCGTTAAGGTATTTCGCCCCATGCCCAGCAAATTCGCCGCTTCTATGCGCTTGCCCCCGGTAAATTGCAGGGCCTGGGTAATGAGGGTGCGCTCGAACTGTTTGCTTAAATTATCCAGTATATTTTGCTCGCCGCGTTGCAGGGCGAAGGTGACTTGTTGTGCCAGGCTGTTGCACCAATCATCCGCGACCATGCCGGAGGAGCTTGCTTGCCGCCACTCGGCGGGCAGATCAGCCACCTCAATTTGTTGCGAGGGGGTCATCACGGTTAGCCAATGGCAGAGATTTTCCAGTTGCCGCACATTGCCGGGAAAATCCTGCGTCATAAGATATTGCAGGACATTTTCACTGAGCGATTTTTGTGCGATATTTAATTCACGCGCGCTTTTTTGCATGAAATATTTGGCCAGTAACGGAATATCTTCGCGTCTTTCCCGCAAGGGCGGCAGGCGCAGGCGAATGACGTTGAGACGATGAAATAAATCTTCGCGGAATAATCCCTGCTTGACACGCTCATCCAGATTTTGATGGGTGGCAGCGATGATGCGCACATTGGCTTTGACAGACTGGTGTCCGCCGACACGATAAAAATTTCCATCTGACAGTACACGCAATAATCGCGTTTGCAGTTCGGCAGGCATGTCGCCGATTTCATCCAGAAACAAAGTGCCGCCATCAGCTTGCTCAAAACGTCCGCGCCGCGTGGTGGTCGCGCCTGTGAATGCGCCGCGTTCGTGGCCGAATAATTCGGATTCCAATAAATCTTTGGGAATGGCTGCTGTGTTAATCGCGACAAATGTTTTATCGGCGCGCGGGCTGTGCCGATGCAGGGCGTGCGCTACCAATTCTTTGCCCGTGCCGGATTCGCCATTGATGAGGACGGTGGCATGTGATTGCGCCAGCCTGCCGATGGCGCGAAATACTTCCTGCATGGCAGGGGCTTGTCCCAGTATGTCGGGCGCGGTGATGTGGTCTTCGGGTAAGGCATTTTTGCGCTGGCTGTGCGCTAACGCGCGCTGAATCAACTCGACCGCATGATTAATATCAAATGGCTTGGGCAGATATTCAAACGCGCCGCCTTGAAATGAGGATACCGCACTTTCCAAATCTGAATATGCCGTCATGATGATAATCGGCATTTGCGGATATTTTTTGCTTAAAGTTTGCAGCAGTTCCAGCCCTGATTTGCCCGGCATACGAATGTCGCTGATGACGATTTGCGGCAAGCCTTGTGGTAGCGCGTTCAAGGCTTCGTTGGCTGATTCAAAACTTTTAAATTCGATATGCTCACGCGCCAGGGCTTTTTCCAACACCCAGCGGATGGAGCGATCATCGTCAACTATCCAGACAGGTTTCATATTCATAGGGGCATCTCTCAAAAATTACGTGCTTTACTGCAATGGCAACTGCACCGAAAAACAGGTACGTCCCGGTTCACTTTCAAACTCGATGCTGCCATGATGCTGGCTTGCAAAATCCTGCGCGATGGTTAATCCCAGGCCGTGCCCATCGGCTCGACCCGAGACCAGCGGATAAAAAATCTGGTCGCGTAAATGATCGGGAATGCCGGGGCCATCATCGATAATCTGCACCATGAGTGCCAGTCGATAGCGCTTGCGCATTAATGTTACCTGACGGGCAATCCGGGTGCGCAAAATAATCGTGCCTCGCCCGTGCATCGCCTGCGCCGCATTGCGCACGATGTTCAACATCACCTGTATAAGTTGCTCTTTGTCGCCGCGCAAGTGCGGCAGGCTAATATCGTAATCGCGCTGTATTTGCAAACCTTTGGGCACTTCGGCCAGCACGATGCGGCGTACACGTTCCAGCACCTCGTGAATATCCAGCGCACTTAAATGCGGGGCTTGTGGGGGCGTGAGTAATTTTTCCAGCAAGGCGCGCAGACGGTCAGCTTCTTGTATAACCACTTGTGTATATTCGCGCAATTCCGGCTTGCTCAATTCCGCCTCCAATAACTGCGCTGCGCCACGAATGCCGCCCAACGGATTTTTTATTTCATGCGCAAGATTTCTGAGCAGCAAACGGTTCGCCTGGGTCTGATCCAGCATCTGTTCTTCGCGCGCTAATTTCAGTGGGCGGTCTATCGGGTGAAATTCCAGCAACAAATAGGAATGGTTATTCGCTTGCAGTGGTGTGGCAGTACACCGCAATTGCAAGCGCACGCTGCCATGTGCGCCCGACGATGGATGTGTGCCCAGCGTTAAATCATGCTCGATGAAGCTGGCATTGTTGCTGATGGCTTGCTGCATGGCAGCGGTGAGTTGCTGGGTGTGTGTGAAAACATGTTGCAGCGGGTGACCTATCAGTATTTTGCTGCTGGCATCAAACAGGTTTTCGGCAGCCGGATTTAAATACAATATGCGCGACTGCTCATCCAGCAAAATCACTGCGGTAGCAAGGTGCTCCAGCGTCGGAAAAAATGATACGGCCATGATTTGCCTGTCCTCGGGTGATTTGGCCGGGGGAATGCGCGATGCGCAGAAATGACGATAAAGAAAACATCCCTGTCAGGGCAGCATTCCATGCTTCCCATTGCACAGTGCAGAAAACGTGCCACGGTTTAAACTATCAGTGAGGCTTGGGTAATTCTGCTTGCAGAGCCTCGATATTGTGTTCGTGCAATGTGATTCGTCGCCGTAAGGATTTAATTTTATCGGCATGGCGCACCGGGTCGGGCATCGCCTTGCCGTCCTTATTCACATATAACTCGGGATTGGCAATGCTGTCGGCCAGCTGCTGTCGCGACTCGTCCAATAATTTTATTTCCGAGGTTAATTCATTCTGTAAAATTTTATTGCGTGCTTGATCGCGATTTTTTTGCGTTGCCGAATCTATTTTAGGAAAATTATGTGGCGTGGGGTTGTTGCGCGCGTTGACAGGAGGCTTGGGCAATATGCCTAAATCCATTTTCTTCGCACCTTTGGTGGGCACGCTGGAATAAGTAACTTGGCCGTCCGGCGCGATGCTTTTATAAATTTCGGCATGTGCTGATGGCGCGAGCAAAAGCAGTGCGAGCGTAATTCCAGTTCGCGTTAGAAAGGAGAACAAGGCGGCAAGGATGAGGTGACGGTGCGTGGTTGTTGCCGATTCATCGGCTTTACAACCACGGCCTACCCCTTGCGGGTGAAGACAGTACATTTGAGTACGGCTATAACCAACCACTTTGCAACCGTCTTTTGGTTGCTTAGTGGGATGGCTAGTTGTTTCACTCAGGAGCCGAAAACGAAGCCAACACAGTGATCGTTTTTATCAGGAATTGGAATTACGACGGCTTCCTGAATGCGATTAGTAGTGCCCACGCGCCGAGTAATACATACCAAACCAACGACCATTCTGGAATGTTTAGGCCAAGCATGCTCCAGCCTTTTTCGGCGCATTCGCCTGAGCCGTGCAGCAATTCCCGCAATACTTCCGACAAGGGAAAATTGCCCACCATGAATTCTAATCCGGGGCCGCAGGCTGGGACTTCTTCCTTGGGTAAATGTTGGATCCAGATATGTCGGCCAGCCACACTTACGCCGCCGATTGCCAATGTTGCGAGTATGCCGCCATAAATTTTTGTGCCCTTGGAAACGGGGTTATGTATGGCTGCAATGATAAAAACAATAAACATCGCGATAAAAATAAAACGCTGAATCATGCACAAGGGGCACGGTTCCTGTCGCAGCATGTATTGCAGATACAATGCTGCACCATATAAAGCAGCAATCACCACCGCTCCGGCGAGATAGAGCCAGCGGTTGGAAAGGGTGCGCCAAAGCGTGCAGCATTTAGATAAAAAATTCATTTAGGGAACCTCTGATTAAGTCCCGCATGGCCGCGCATTCGGCTTTGCGGAATGGGATGCAGATGCGGTGACGACGCGAATGGTTATTCCCTTCGCCAGGAACCTGACGCTGCAGACCGCCCGCAATGCCAATGCCCTTGTGGGTTGCGACAAAAATAGGCACTCGCTGTGTTGCGCTCCTTGGTATCGTAGAATAACTACGACCAGCGTCGCGCGCCTTGCGATCATCCATTTTTTGTCAGCAACGCGGTTCATGATGGACTTAATCAGGGGTTCCTTAGTGCTTTCTAAATTCATTTTATTTGGATGGAATACCATCAGGATAACAACGTAATTGGTTGATTTTACCTTTGACCAGATTGATTGTGAAATCAATTTCTGCCAGCGTAGTCGTGCGGCCCAAGCTGAAGCGAATCGTGCTGCGTGCCAGTGCATCACTCCTGCCTAAGGCGCGTAAAACATAAGAAGGTTCCAAGCTGGCAGCAGTGCAGGCCGACCCGCTGGAAACAGCAATCCCGGTGAGCGCGTTTATGAGTTGTTCACCCTCCACCTGTTCAAAACTGATGTTTAAATTATGCGGTATGCGCTGCATCATATCGCCATTCAGAATAATGTTTTTTATACCAGAAGAATTTATTCCAGACAAACCCTGCCACAGGCGATCACGCAACATTTTTATGTGCGCAAGTTCCGTGTGCATTTCCGTTTGCGCCACATGAAAGGCCGCGCCCATGCCGACAATTTGATGCGTGGCCAATGTGCCAGAACGCATTCCACGTTCCTGTCCGCCGCCATGCATCTGTGCCTCCAGCCGGACACGCGGTTTGCGCCGCACATACAGCGCGCCAATGCCCTTGGGCCCATAGGTTTTATGCGCCGAAAAAGACATCAAGTCGACCGGCATTTGACTTAAATCTATCGCCACCTTGCCTGTCGCTTGCGCCGCATCTACGTGCAACAAAATGCCGCGCGCGTGGCAGATTTCACCGAGTGCAACAATGTCCTGAATCACCCCGATTTCATTGTTGACCAACATCACAGAAGCCAACAAGGTATCAGGGCGCAGCGCAGCCTCAAATGCATTCAAGTCCAGCAGGCCATTGGTTTGAGGCGTTAAATAAGTAGCAGTAAAACCTTGCCGTTCCAATTCACCCACCACATCCAACACCGCTTTGTGCTCGGTTTTCACCGTCACAATATGCCGCCCTTTATTTGGATACCCATCATGAAGAGAAAAGCGCGCCGCACCTTTTAACGCAAGATTATTTGACTCAGTCGCGCCCGAAGTCCACACGATTTCTCTGGGATCAGCATTCACCAGACTCGCCACTTGAGATCGCGCATTTTCTACTGCCTCCTCAGCGACCTTGCCATATAAATGCGGGCTGGACTGATTGCCAAATTTTTCGGTGAGATACGGAATCATCGCCTCTGCTACACGCGGATCAACTGGCGTAGTCGCGGCATAGTCCAGATAAATCGGAAAGGGGGCGGTTGGTGCCAGATTGCTGGAGAGGGGCAAAGTCATTTTATGTAGCCTGAAGTGATGCCGAGTTTATAAAGCTATTGGATTGATTAAAGCTGTTGGCTTGCATTTCATCGGATGGATTTTACACGCAGTTGACAATGCGCAGCATGATTCACATTGTCCCCTTGTGGGATGTGGAACCATGCAGGGGTTTTCATCATCACACCCTTAGTAACATTCATTTGCTAGGAATTATTCGCGCTTGACAGCCCCCCCTGACACGCTACGGTGCAGCAGCATCAAAAAGGGGGCAACACCATGCACAGCAATGCGGCAAACACCCAGCGTTTCAGCTATGCTGCCATCTTCGGGCGAGGTGGTTCATTTGCCCGCCACAGGGTGAAATTACTCATGACAGCGTTAATGATATTGGGGATGGCGACGCAGGCGCAGGCTGAGGGGACTGTAGTGCCCAGTGATGCATCGTCATTTTTGGTCAACGGAACAGCGTATAGCTCTAGGGTTGATGCGTGTCAAGCATTGGCGAATCACAAGTCACAAATTATCCTTGCAAAATAATTGTTACGGACTACAATTAGTAGCGTACCTCTCAATTTACCACTAGATGTTGTGGTCGAAAAAGAAAAGCCGGTATTGTTGAACCGGCTTTGAAAGGCTTTCTTGCTATAAACAAGAAAACGCGAAACCGTAATCTAGATAGTGTCGTCACAAGATTGTAAAAGTCAGTTATAATTAAGACCTCACAACAAATGGGGTCGAATTGATGACTAAATCAGCCTTGAGAAGACAC
>JBEBGP010000380.1:0-2589 GCA_040081045.1 Candidatus Nitrotoga sp. | reverse complement strand
AAAAATCAACCGTGTGAATTTTTGATTGCGAATTTGAATTTGAACAACAGTTAACTCACTTCTATCGATTCGCCAAAACACACCACAATCTGACCCTTACGTATTTTAGCGGTTTTGCGCAACTCAATCGCCCCATCCACCGTCACGTTACCATCCGCCACAAACACTTTGCCTTGGCCACCACTTTGCGCAATGCCCACTGTTTTTAGCAGGTCGCACAGTGCAATATATTCGCCTTTTAATTCAAATTTCATCTCGATTTAACCTTTTAATTTTAATGGTAGACCAGCAGCAATAAAACTCACTCTATCTGCAATTTGCGCAACAGCCTGATTCAGCCTGCCTTGCTCATCTTGAAATTGACGATTAATTTCGCCCAATGGCACAATACCCATGCCAACTTCGTTGCTGACTAAAATAAGTTGGCCTTGAAAGTTTTGGCCTTGAAATAATTCTTGAAGCTTTACAAGTTCCGCCAAAAAGGCCTCACGCTGCACTGGCCAATCCACACCTTCTGCAGGCAAGCATTCTGGGCAAATACATTGTGCCAACCATAGTGTTAAACAGTCAATAATGATGCATTGTTTTGTACGAGGGTTTTTTGATGCCTCGTAAGCCTTATAAATATTGGCTTGCAGGGCAGTGCTAAGGAAGTGTGGCTCTTCTACCAATTTCCAATGCTCTGGTCGTCTATCTTTGTGGTGTTGCACACGCGCTTTAAATTCGTCGTCGTAAATTTGCGCAGTGGCAATATACGTCACCGGCAAGTTGCTTTCAATCGCAAGTTTTTCCGCATAGGCGCTTTTGCCAGAGCGTGCACCGCCTAGAATTAAATGAATATTCATGCGCGTAGCCTTTGTGTCAGGCCTTGAGTAGCAGCCCATTGTTGAATAATCGTTTGCAATTGTGGCAAGCCATGCGTAAACAGCGATGGCCCAGGCTGCAAAATATCAACAGATTTTATTTCAAATATGAAGCCATTTTTTACGGCAGGCATTTCGTCCCAGCTTTCTCGTGCCGCCACTTGTGCAGCTTGAAATTTTTTGCCGCACCAAGAGCCAATAATAATATCTGGTTGTCTTGCCAAAACTTGAGCGGGGGTTACCATGCGCTCGCCCGCGCTTTGAAACTGCGTCAGTTCAGGAAAGCAATCCTCGCCGCCAGCAATTTCTATCAGATCTGCCGCCCAGCGAATGCTGCACATCATGGGTTCATCCCATTCCTCAAAATAGACAGTTGGCCTGCAAGGCAATCTGGATGAGGCTTGCAGAGCATCATTTATTTGATTTTGATAAGTAGAAACTAAGGCCTGCGCCTTCGTTTGTGCACCGACCAAGCGACCGATGGTCAGTATCATGCGCAACACATCTTCTATTGAGCGCTGGTTAAACACATGTACTTCAATGCCAGCTTTAATTAACTCTGCTGCAATATCGGCCTGCAAGTTAGAAAAACCCAGCACCAAATCAGGCTTAAGCGCTAAGATTTTATCTATTTTTGCACTGGTAAATGCAGCCACTTTTGGCTTTTCTTTGCGTGCCTCAGCAGGTCGCGTGGTGTAGCCAGAAATGCCAACGATGCGGTCTTGTTCACTCAGTAAATACAGCACCTCGACGGTTTCGGTGGTGAGACACACGATGCGCGTGGGCAAGTAACCCAATTGGTTTTCTAGCTGTTTTGCCATCTATTCTCCATCAGCATTTCGCTCAATGGTTTGGCTTCGCGCCAACCGGTCTCCACTAACATGGGTTCTTTGTAAAACGTATTGACATAGCCCAGGCATAATATGGCAATGGGTTTGGTGCCAGTTGGCATGTTGAGCAAGTTGGCCAGTTTAAGTGGGTCAAAAATACTCACCCAGCCCATGCCAATGCCTTCAGCACGTGCGGCCAGCCACATATTTTGTATGGCGCAGCTGACTGAGGCAATATCCATCTCAGGTAGCGTGCGACGACCAAAAATATGCTGTTCGCGCTTATCGCACAGCGTAGCGATGAGTAGTTCGCCGCAATCTAAAATGCCTTCTACTTTAAGCTTTAAAAATTCGGCCATGCGGGTGGTGGTTTCTAGCTCGCCAATGGCTTGCGCGGTATTTGCACGTTCTTCATCCACCAGTCGGTGAATTTGTTTGCGCAAGTTTGACTCGCTAATACGAATAAAACGCCACGGTTGCATCAGCCCTACGCTAGGTGCTTGGTGCGCAGCCTGCAGTAGCTTGGTAAGCAGCTCAGGCGCAATGGGCGTAGACAAAAAATGCCGCATATCGCGCCGCTCTGCAATCACCTTGTAAATGGCTGCTTGTTCTAGCTCGCTATAAGAATGCGTATTTTTCATATTTGGTGAGAAAAAAGCCGCTATAAAAAGCGGCTTTAATAAAGTTTTTTGTAATTAAGCTTTAGCTAGATTAGGTTTAACGCTTCTTACTAGCGCCACTACCAACAACACTAAACCAAAATATGCGGCGTTTACCAGCATCCAATTAGGCAGGTAGTTCCAACCATGCTGCATTGACTCAATTAAACCTTGTGCAGGAAAGCGGCCAGAGAACAAGTAATAGGTTTGGGTAGAAACGACAAACGCAATAAATGT
>JBEBGP010000090.1:0-9946 GCA_040081045.1 Candidatus Nitrotoga sp. | reverse complement strand
CCTCAAACCCGTTAAAACCCGTATCCGCGAAACTGCCGCACTGCTGCTGGTAGATCGGGTGCGTAAGAAAATGAATTTGAGCGCGACCTCGCCCACGCTACACATGAGCTTTACCGGCAATCCCGGCACAGGCAAAACCACAGTGGCACTGCGTATGGCAGAAATCCTGCACCGCTTGGGCTATGTACGCGAAGGGCATCTGGTATCGGTGACACGCGATGATTTGGTTGGCCAATACATCGGTCACACCGCACCCAAAACCAAGGAGGTCATCAAAAAAGCCATGGGGGGCGTGCTGTTTATCGACGAAGCTTATTATCTGTACAAACCGGAAAACGAGCGTGACTACGGCGCGGAGTCCATCGAAATTTTGCTGCAGGTCATGGAAAACAACCGCGATGATTTGGTGGTGATACTTGCCGGCTACAAAAATCGCATGGATAAATTTTTTGAAAGCAATCCCGGCATGCGTTCACGCATCGCGCACCACATTGACTTTCCGGATTATTCTGCCGAAGAATTGCTGGTCATTGCCAAACTCATGCTGGCTCAACAAAACTACCGTTTCAGTCCCGACGGTGAAAAAGCTTTCGCAGCATACTTGCCGCTACGCATGGGTATGACCCATTTTGCCAATGCCCGCTCGGTGCGTAACGCGCTGGATCGCGCACGCCTGCGCCAAGCCAACCGGCTGTTTGCCAGCTCAGGAAAGTCCCTGACCAAAATAGATTTGATGACCCTTGAGGCTGAAGACATCCTGGTTAGCCGCGTGTTCCGGGAAGGCAAAGTTGATTTGGATGGCGATGAAGGTGACAGTCGGATGCAGTAATTCCAATTTCAGTTTGAAAGTGATACAAGGCGGCGACAAGCGAGCGACGAAGACTGTACAAATTAGTACGGCTATAACCAACCACTTTGCAACCGTTTTTTGGTTGCTTAGTGGGATGGCTAGTAGTTTCATCAGGAGCAAGCGCGGAAGCCAACACAGTAGCACTGATAAAATGGAATTGGAATAATTCGCAAAACGCAAGCGTGCCAACATCAGGCAGCGCAACATTGTTCAATTGCGATTTCAGTTATTTGCCTGCATTTCTTTCTGATCACCTGTGAACCATCATTACAATTAAACGATAAGAATATGATCTGCTGTGATAGTGGTCGAAACTCCCAGTGCAGTCGTGCCCACCATATCCACCAGCACATCCAGATTATTGGTGCCTGCGTTATCCCCCTGTGTAAATAAATACGTGTGTGCCGTGCCGCCGATGCTGGCGGTGAATGCAACCGTCGAACCCGCATTGCCGAGGTCATTCGCCTGCAGATACTGTGCCACTGCCGCCACATCTGACATATTGGTAAGGCTTAATGCAGATGCAAATGTATCTGCATCATCAAAGGTAATCATGTCACTGGTAATGCGATGGCTTTTGACCGCTTGCCCCGCAATGGTCAATGTCGAGTTTGTGCCGTTAACTGTGATATCGGCAACTACCGTGGATACATCCACCGTGTTAATGGTGTCGCCACCAACGCCTAACGTGAAATCGGTGATCGTATCAAAGCCCGCGATAGTTCCAGCATTGCCCGTGCCGCCCAGGGTCAGCACGGAATCACCCGCAGCAAACACAAATGCATCCATCCTTGTGCCGCCGATGAGGGTGTCTGCGCCCGTGCCGCCCGCCAGTGTATCGTTACCTGCTTTACCTGATATCTTATCGGCACCCACACTACCTGTAAGCGTGTCATCATTTTCTGTTCCGTTAATAACCTTGACGGGTATTTGACCTTGTGCGCCGGGGTTACCGGGCGAGGTTTCCGCACCGTCATTCTGATTAATGGTATGACCTGGCGGGGGTGCGTCCTGCCCGTTGCCCAAGCCCTCGTTGCCTTTTCCACCAGCATTAAATGTCAGCCTGAATACATCGGCGGTGGACAGACTACCCACCATGCTACCCGTCGCCGCTACTTTATCTTGCGTGATAATCTGAATATCCATAAAGCCCGTGGCATCACTTGGCACTGTGCCAGATAAAGTCTGTGTGGCTGCGTTAAACGTCAGCCATACTAGCAGAGGCGAGCCATCCACCAGCGACGCGCTGTAGTCCAGCACATCACTTTGATCGACATCGCTAAAACTGCCTGCTGGCATGATCCAAGTGTAAGCCGTATTGACCAATACGCTTTGGTCGGCTAATGGTACAGCAATAATCGGTGCATCATTATTGCCAGCGAGGGTGATAGTCAAAATGGAAGGCGTGCTGACCAAGCCATCTGTCACGCTGTAATCAAAGCGTTCGAGCACACTTTGTTCGCGCCCTAAAGATTGCACTGCGAATAAGGTGTTGTTCAGCGTGTAGCTGTAGTTACCGTTAGCAGATAGCGTTAAGCTGCCATATTGACCCGCGATCTCCCCTGCATTAACGACCATCAGCAGCGCACCCTGGTCGGCATCGCTGTCGTTGCTGAGAACATTGCCGTTGGCAAATAGCACGAGGTCTTCTTGTACCGCGTTGATATCAGCAGTTGCAATCGGTGCGTCGTTGACATTCATGACGTTAAGCGCAAAGGTGCTGGAGACAGACAGCCCACCGGTGTCCGTAGCAGTAACCAAAATATTGAGATTGCCCACATGCTCGTTCAACGGTGTGCCGCTGAAAATTTGCGTGGTGACATCGAAAGTGAGCCACACGGGTAATGTGGCGCCGTAGCTCGACACATCACCGTTATCAATGTCGGTAAACGTGCCTGCAGGCAGGGTGAAGCTAAACAGCGTGTCTTCCGCTGTTTGTTGGGCTGCAATAGGCGTGACTAAAACAGGCGCATCATTTACTCCTTCAATAGTGACGCTCACTGTAGTACTCGCGGTTGCACCTGCCGCATCGCCGACGGTGTAAGTAAAACTGTCGGTTGCAACTTGCCCCGCCCCCAACACCTGATAATTATTGCCGATGTCGAGCACAAGATTGCCCGTGAAATTCTGCGTGACCCCATTCCCCTGCGCGGTGACCGCATCAAAAACTACCAGACTCAAAATGTCGCCTGTATCCGGGTCAAGGTCATTCGCCAGCAAATCAGTAATTGCGATGGTTGTTTGTGCGGCATCCTCGCTGACATTGGCAAAATCAGGTGCAGCCAAAGGTGCGGTATTGATTAACACATCGCCCGCAACCGTTAGCACAAAATTATTTGTTACACTCAAGCCGCCCGTGTCGGTGGCTATCACTGACACTTGCAAATTTCCCACTGCGGATTGATCGGGCGCGCCGCTGAAGGTTTGCGTCGCAGCATCGAAACCAAGCCAGGCAGGTAGCGGGCTGCCGTCGGCGAGTGTGGCGGTGTAGGTGAGCCTGTCGCCGTGTATGAAATCCACATCGGCAAAGGCATTGTTTCCGCCAATTTTGGTCAGCGTTTGTACGCCGATGCCAAACTGGACATCGCTCAACTGTGCGCGCAATTCGACTTCACTCAAGCCATCCAGATTGCCATTGTTACCATACAGATAAGCCATATCGCCGCCTATGGCTTGCGTACCCGACCCTCCCATAGAAAAACTGCTCAGGTGTGGCGCAAGTTGCCACGCAGTAAGCGTTGGATCCGCCGCCAGCGCGGCTTCAAATTGACTTGCCAGTCCGACGAAATCAAACTGCCGGACGCGCTGATTTAATAATGGATCAGCCGATTGGGTGTCGTAGCCCACCATCGCTTCAGTGATGATTTGCAATGTATGAACACTGTAATTTCCCGGCATGGAGGGGTTATTCCAATTGGCACTAAACCAACTGCCAAAGGTAATCAACTCGTCAGTACCGGTATGCAAAATTAAATTGTCACCATCACGGCTGAAAGTGAGATCGTCATAATGAATGCCACCACCCAATGACAGCGTATCTGATTTAGCGCCAAGGGAGCTACTCCCAGAGTCAATAAAATCGCTGCCATCACCAAGGTTAAACAAGATGACGTTGTAGCCATCGTAGCTGTCAATATAGTCAGCTCCCGTGCCACCTATCAATAGGTCGTTCGAGGCGGATGCCCAGATTTCATCGTCCCCCGCACCCCCCAACAACAGATCACTGGCCGTATCCGTGTAACTCCAATCAACCTCGATTACATCCGCCCCACTACCACCAGAAAGTATGTCGCTACCTGTGCCACCACTCAGGTTATCGTTGCCCGCTCCGCCGAGGACAACGTCATTTCCTGCCCCGGAAAATGCCCGATCATCCCCCGATAAAGCCAGGATGGTGACATCGCTATCTGCGCCGGTTATATAGTCATTGCCAGTGCTCGGCTCCATGGAAAGCCTTGCCTGAATATCATTTACGCCCCATACCACGCCATCTGCAAAATTAATTTGCTCAATTTTAACTTCATCGGCATACAGCCAACTACCCAAATTCAAGCTATCCGGCATGCCACTGATGGACAAAATGACTTGCCCCCATTGATTCTGTGTGACGGTAATGTCGGCAGACGACACATCAGTAAATTGCACTGTATCCATGGGAGAGTTATCCCAATCGCTGATATACACTTTGCCATCGCCACGCACGAAGGTGTAGGTATCATCGCCGCCACTGCCATATAAAACATTGTTGTAGTTCGTCCACACCTGATCCGGTGTGCCAGCATCGGTTTCGTCAACCAGAAAATTATTCGCAGGGGGCGGGGTATAGTCCATTGCTGAAAAGCTGAATAGCTGCCCCGCATAGACGGATTGATCGATAATCGGACTCACTATCGTCGGTGCGTCGTTTACATTCAACACTTCCAGTACAAATGTGCTGGTAACACTATGGCCATTTGTGTCGATTGCGGTAACTGACACAGTTAATGCACCAACATCACTATTGGTTGGTACACCACTGAAAATACGTGCCGCACCATCAAAAATCAGCCAATCTGGAAGCATACTGCCATCGGCCAAACTGGCTGAATAAAACATCGAAGCGTCCGGCTCAGCACCTGTACCAACCACTATCAAACTGGTTATCATCCATTCGTCCCATACTGTGCCATCGCTAAATTGGACGGACTGCACAGAAAAATTGCCGGATTCACCAATACTCAAACTGTCACCGCTACCCATGTCCAAATAGACTTTGCCATTGGAAGGATCAATCTTAATCACAACGTCAGTAGGATTAATCCCCGCGCCAAGATTTAAAACATTACTGTCCACAACCAATTGCTGTTGTACCCAATAGGATGAAATATCCTCAATAGTGTCCGCACCATCGCCACGATTGAACACGTAGGTATCATTGCCCGTGCCACCGCGCAATACATCACTACCTTTTCCGCCAATAATACTGTCATCGCCGGACAGTCCATCAATACGGTCATTTACTGCTGTGCCCGAAGTCACATCGGCAGCATCTGTGCCGATAATCTCGATGCCCGCAGCCAATATTTGTTCTATCCCTAACACCGTGCCGTCGGCAAATTTAAACTGACTGATGGCGGACGAACCCAGCGGATCATTAGGGTCGAATCCGTCAATATTGAGGGTTACACCATTATCGAAACGAACGCTCAAGCTGCCCCCAACAAGACTGAGATTAAAGGGGAAAACCTTGCTTGCGGATACGCCCATTGAGAAGAAATCATCCTCCATTGCTATGCGATCTGCTAAGAGTAAAAGAACAGCATCAGCGTAATGCCAGCCCAATTCCACAGTGTTTGAATTTCCTGCGCCTGCAACATCCACAATCGTATAAGTAGCGGCTTGATCGCCAATTACAAAAATATCGCTTCCCGTTGTGCCCAACAGCACGGGGTTATTCGGGTTAGCCAAAACCATATTTTGGGTGCGTGCCAGCAAATCCTCATAACTCCATGCCGTGCCATCGGCAAATTTCACTCGCACCGCAGGATTGTTGCCATCGCCCTCGCCAGCTCCGGGAATCGATCCATTAATAAACAATGTATCGCCCTGATCGCCATAACTGATGAACATATCCTGCTGTGCCTCATCCCGGGCAGTGTGATTAAATTTGGCGAGGTTCACACTTGCGGCATTAACGTCTACCCCGAACAGCACCGTCACAGCATGGCTGTAAGAACCGATACTTAAGGTGTCTTGACCATCTCCCAAATTGATCAACACAATATTTTCATCGTTATCCCAATTATTTGCGTTGATTGTATCGTTGCCTTTCCCTCCGACGATAAAGTTGGTAGTGCCGCTCCCAACGTAGATCAGGTCTGCGCCATCACCGCCCACAACGAGATTATTCTGCCCAATGTTGTAAGGCGTGAATATTTCTTGGTCAACCAACACAGGAGCAGCCAGGCCAATGCCGCCTTGAGCCGTGATCAGCTGGTCAAAGCTCATCACGGTACCATCGACAAAATTGAATTGTTGAATAGCACCATGCTCACCGCCAAAAACTGCAATAGAATCACCGTTGCCTCCCACGTTCAGCATGAAGGGGGACATGCTCGTGGGATCATAGCTCCACCAAACATCTGATACTGCGACATCCGTGCCAAAGTTGATTTTGTTAGTGCCACCGAAATCAGCAATAACATCCTGCCCATCGCCCAGATTGAAACGGTACGCGTCATCGTGGGTTCCGCCCAATAAGATGTCGCTACCGATACTGCCATTAAAATCAGCGGCCATGCCGAGTCCGTCCAATTGACGAGTCAACCATGCTTGGTCATTGCTGTTATCGGTCACACTTACCGTGCCTTGCATTGCAGCCAACTGCTTCCAGGTATAGATAGTGCCATCGGCAAAACGGAAGTGTTCAATTGCACCCTTACCAGACATCACCTGTATCGCATCACCCTGATTGCCAATCTGGATGTTCAACAACTGGCGTTGATCATCTTTCGACATTAAATCGGCATTGGGGTCTGGGAAGTCTGTTGGCTGGTTGTTACCCATAGCATTCACCACCTGCATATCCAGCCACAGCATATCTACTGTTATACCTGCGCCAAACTCAACCGTATCGCTGCCTTCCACACCCGTCATCGCAGATAGCTCGTATATCTGATCCACGCCATCACCAATGTTGAAGCGATACACATCGTCACCCGTCCCGCCAATCAAGGTGTCGTTGCCTTGCTCGCCCTGCAAGGTATCGTTGTAAATACTGCCGACCAGCGTATCGGCAGCCGCTGTGCCAATTACAGGTATATCTACCACGCTCTGCGCGATGCCAGCTAGATCGAATGTCGAGCTATCGTCAAACAGCAGCGTGTTCACGGTAGTATTTCCAGTGAACCAGTTTTCCAGCACAACCACATCTCTGCCATTAGATAAGGCTATACGTAGATCCCCACCCACTTTGCTGAACGCCAAATCTGCTTGCGTGATTCCCGCCCCAAAACGCAAGGCATCGATTCCAGCATTGTCGATAATGCGGTCTTCTCCATCACCTAAATTGAATACATAGGTATCATTGCCCGTGCCACCCAGTAGCATATCGTTACCCTCGCCCCCAACCAGCACATCATCATTCTCACGGCCATACAGAGTGTCATTGCCAAGGAAGCCATACAAGCTATCGTTATTGCCATCGCCAGAAAGCGTGTCGTTGTAATACCCTCCTTCCAACGCATCATCACCCGACCCACCCAAGAAAACATGAGGACTCCACCAATCCCCCCTCACCTGATCGTCCAGGTTTGTACCGTTCTGAAATGCATCGCCCCACACTTGAATGGTAAATTGGCTGAGTAACTCTTGCGCACTCAACACCGTACCATCCGCCAACTCAAAACGCTGAACAGAGCTGGTAGCCACAACGTTATCTGCTGTTACGCCCGCAACACGCAGGCTGCCACCATCTGCAAAATGGAATAACAAATCACCCGTTTTACCTCCCCGGTACTCCACACTTTGCACATCCGTTCCCGCACCCAAGCGCACCGTGTTAATCTGCCTGCGTGCCATCGTATCGATAATGGAATCAGCGCCATCGCCAAGGTTATACACATACACATCATTACCTTCACCACCCGCCATCCGGTCATCACCCAAACCGCCAGTCAACAAATCATTTCCATAATTCGCAGCCAGTGAATCACTGCCCGTACCGCCCTCCAGCACATCATCAAGCTGTCCGCTGGTCAACGTATCATTGCCATCAAAACCGTACATGCGGCTCAAATTGTTTATTGCACCCTGCAAAACCTCATCGCTTGAAGTCCCCTCTACCAGCAACCCCTTTTGAAATAAGAGAGTTGACAGAGCAATTGCAGTGCCATCGGCAAAATTAATTTGGCCTATCTGATAAGTCAGCGACGATTGGCTCATGTCGTACTTGCCCACCACAATGCTATCCCCATTACCAAAATCCAGGCGTACCTCTCCTGTCACGCCATCCAAGCGCGGCAAAATCAAATCGCGAGTAATCCCCGCGCCCAGTTGCAGAACATTACCGCCCCAGCCATTGATAATCACATCTGCGCCATCGCCTATATTGAAGAGCATGGTATCGAAACCATTTGTGTTGCTGACCAACAGATCATTGCCCTGGCCGCCAGCCAATACATCATCTCCAGCAATGCCTCCATTTAATACATCGTCACCCAACCCGCCACTCAGATGATCCGAGTATCTGGAAGCCGATCCTACCAGCACATCCGCACCCATCGTGCCATCAATTGCCAAGCCTCGTAATGTTAAAAACTGATCCATCGTCTGCGTTGTGCCGTCAGCAAATTGCAGAATTTGAATCGTTAAATTGTTTACGTTGCCAACATGAAGAATGTCCCCGTTCCCCATATCCAGCGTGATGGCTTGTGACGCGCTATCAAAACGCGGAGTCAGCATATCGGCGGTAATACCTGCACCCAGGCTAAGCGTGTTTTGATCTCCACCTTGCCACCCAATACCATTGGTTGTTGCATCGACAATTGTGTCTGACCCATTCCCCAGGTTATAAATATAGGTATCGCTGCCCCACCCGCCTTGTAATGTGTCGTTGCCCGCACCCCCTTCTAAAACATCACTGCCTTCATTACCCGACAACAGGTCGTCGCCACCTGAACCAGTCAGGTAATCATTGAGCAAAGTTCCGTTCAGCGTATCAGCACCTTCGGTGCCCACTTGCTCCAGCCTTTGTTCGGCAAACAGCGCATTGATCGCCACCGAACTACCATCGGCAAACAACAGTGTTTGTATCGACAAATTACTTAACACACCCAGATCAATCCGCGATCCATCAGACAACACCAGCAGCGCAGTTTGTGTGACGTTATCGAAGACCGGGTTTATCATCGTGGCATCGATTCCAGCACCAAATTGCAAAACGTTTATACCGGGTAAATAACGCCCTGTAGCCCCAATGTAAGCAGGCTTTCCACTGTCGATAATGAGGTCATTTCCATCGCCCAGGCGGTAAACATAAGTGTCATTACCCACCCCACCAGCGAGCGTGTCATCGCCTGTTCCGCCCGTTAACTGGTCATTGCCCGAACCGCTATTCAATACATCGTTCCCTGCCCCACCCCATAGTATGTCCACATAGCTTTCCGAATCCGAACCTTGCAGGGTATCAACCGCATCCGTGCCGTTTTGCACCATGCCATATTGTTTGATGAGCGCATCAACCGATGTCACACTACCGTCGGCAAACTTGATCTGCTGGATGGCTACTTTGTTTTGGGAACCATACAAGTTGGGTGCTTGATAGGCCGGATTGCCGATGTGCAGGGTATCGCCGCTCCCCAGCACCAGCATGACGGTTTGCGTCGCGCTGTCGTAGCTGATCGCAATGTCCTCCAGCACAATGCCTGTGCCGAATTGCAAGGTATTGCTATCATTCACACTCCAAGACACTTCGTTGCGTGAATCCACGATGTTGTCCGTGCCGTCCCCGCGTTTATAGTGGTAAGTGTCGTTGCCTTGCCCGCCGATCAGGGTGTCATTGCCTGTTCCGCCCTGCAGAATGTTCGCCCCCGCGCCACCCTCCAGCCTGTCATCTCC
>JBEBGP010000024.1:0-2614 GCA_040081045.1 Candidatus Nitrotoga sp. | reverse complement strand
CCTGCATCACGCGCCATTTGAACAATTTCGCGGCTGGTGGTGCCGCGCACGATGGAGTCATCAACCAGCAATACATTCTTATCCTTGAATTCCATGCTGATCGCATTTAATTTCTGCCGCACCGATTTTTTACGCATGGCTTGCCCGGGCATAATGAAGGTGCGTCCGATGTATCGATTTTTAACGAAGCCCTCACGGAAAGGGATACCCAATCTATTAGCCAGTTGCAAAGCACTGGGGCGGCTGGACTCCGGGATGGGAATAACCACATCAATGCCATGCCTGGGCCACAGACTCTCGATTTTATCAGCCAATTTTTCGCCCATATGCAAGCGCGTTTCATAGACCGATATGCCATTAATCACCGAATCCGGACGTGCCAGATAGACGTACTCAAAAATACAGGGAATCAATTGCGGATTTTCCGCGCACTGCTGACTGTATAACTTGCCATCAAAATCAACAAAAACCGCTTCTCCGGGCGCGATGTCACGCAAAAATTTAAAACCCAAAGTATCCAGCGCAACACTTTCAGAGGCCACCAGATATTCAATCCCCAGTTCTGTTTGATTGCTGCCCAACACCAGCGGACGTATGCCATACGCATCACGAAAGGCCAGCAAACCATAGCCCGCAATGATTGCCACAACCGCATAGGCACCTTTACAGCGTTCATGAACGCCCGACACGGCATCAAATATATTTTGAATATCCAGCCGGTAACGCATGGTGGAGCGGGCTTGCAGTTCGTGCGCCAGGACGTTGAGCAACACCTCGGAGTCGGAGCGGGTGTTTACATGCCGCCGATCTTCCAAAAACAATTCCTGTTGCAACTGCTCGGTATTGGTCAAATTACCGTTATGTCCCAGCACGATTCCAAACGGCGAGTTAACGTAAAACGGTTGTGCCTCATTGTGATCTATGGCCGAGCCAGCGGTCGGATAACGCACATGTGCAATGCCGGAATTACCGAGCAGCGCGCGCATATTGCGCGTGCGAAACACATCGCGCACCAGACCATTGCCTTTATGCAGATGAAATGTGTTGCCGTCGATGGTAGCGATGCCCGCCGCATCTTGTCCACGGTGCTGCAATACCTGCAAACCGTCATACAGAATTTGATTTGCCGCAGTCTGTGCGACGATACCTAGAATGCCACACATATTTTATTTACCATAAGGAACCTCTGATTAAGTCCCGCATGACCGCACACACGGTTTTGCGGGATGGAATGCAAGGCGGATGAGGCAGGCAATGGTTGATGCCCTTGCCAACGAATCCAACGTCGCAGCCCGCCCGCAGAACCAGTGCCCGTGAGGGTTACGGCCAAATCGCGCGCTCGCGACGTTACGCTCCTCGGCATCGTAGTCCGGGCTACGACCTTCGTCGCGCGCCCGGTGATCATCGCGATTTTGCCCGCAATGCGGTCAGCGTGTGTTGTTTGGACTTTCAGCCAATTACAACCACGGCGTGCCCCTGACAATTCCGCATGGGCTTCAGCCCATAGCGGATTGCGTACTTTTAGTGCTTGCGGATATATGAAGGGCTTAATCAGAGGTTCCTAAACATATTATCCATAACGTATGTGCCTGGACACGCTTTCGGGCAGGAAAACCAAACTTGCTACAGCCATATTCTGCAGTGGTTCGCTTAATTTTGCCTCGCGCCAGACCGGATCCTTCGGCCAGCTGGTCAGTCCCGCGATCAGCACCAATATAAGTACCAGAATCGCGCCGCGCACGACACCAAACAATGCGCCCAACACGTGAACTGTCCAACCCAGATTACCTAATTTGGTGATTGCCTTGGATACAAGCCATGCGACCGAGCTGCTGAAAAGAAGAGTCGCAATAAATATTATTACGTAAGCAATCGCAGTTCTGGCATCTACCATAATAATCAAGGCTGGCAGCATCGCCGCAACATCCGCTGCCAACCAGCGCGCCATCAAAAACGCCGACAACCAACCCAATAATGACAACGCTTCATAAATAATACCGCGCCACATCCCCAGCAGCATCGACAGAACAACAATCGAAATAACTGTGTAATCAAATCCAGTCACGTTAATTCGCCATATTTGCTGCGGGTGGAATAACAACCGGCATTAATCCTTGCGCCTTCAGTTTCTTTACCACCTTGTCTGCTGCCGCTTTGGTGGCGTAAGGTCCGGCGCGTACGCGGGTCTTGTCGTCTATTTTTTCTGTATAGGCCTTGATATTTATTTCGCCTAATTGACTCTTCAAATCATTTGCGGAATCAGCATTGGTAAATGCGCCCACCTGTACAATAAATCCCCCGGATTTTTTTGTGCCTTGCTGCGCGGGGGACTTGGCCGTGACAGCGGCAACTTTGTTGGGTGCTGATTGAGTAAGCGCTTTCTCGAGTGTTTTCTCTGACACAGCCGCCTCCTTCGTCGCCGCAGGCGCAATAGGAACAATGATTGGAGGTACCACAACTGGCGGCGGCTTGGCAGAGGCAGCAGGTGTGCCAGCTGTAGATGTGCTTGCAGCAGGCGCGCTCGTTATAACTTAACAAATGCGGGGAGGTGTAGCAGCCAACACGATAGCCGGCAGCGTGGAGTATGGATTCCAACATGGCACACACCGACCCC
>JBEBGP010000376.1:0-2621 GCA_040081045.1 Candidatus Nitrotoga sp. | reverse complement strand
CTGCTTCAGCCCCAATATAGCGCTTGGATGGAGGCAATAACAACGCCGCTTCCAGTGGAAATTTTGCCCCATATTGCAAGATGTGCTCGACATCCGCATCTTCATCGTGTCGCAATGCCGCGCCAATGTAGGCATGCTTGCCAGTCACACCGACCACGATCCCGATGCGTCCGCCGCATCCGTTAAACCAAGTCACTTGTGTAGGTTTGTTGTCTATATTTGTACTCATGCTTCTATCTCCAACATTACATTTCATTCAAAAACTTATGGGTGGCTCCAGAATTCAAGTTCCCACGACATCACTGCAACATTAATTTGCATCAATCAACACCAACATCGCCGCTCAAACCGGGCGCAATATTCGATCTGGAATTTTTGCACCCAGATAACTCCCCAACCAAACACCCGGTAGTGAACCAATCAACGATCCGCCTCCCACGCCAGCCACACTGACTATAAAACCAATCCATATAGACCCTGATCCTTCATACAGGCGACGCGCATCATAGCCTGCACACCCGGCATTCCAAAATGATTTTATGTTAGTGCGTTATAGCTCATGGTTATGACGAAACAATAAAAGTACATCTATTGCGTGTGTGGGTCGGACGGAACTCGAATTTTCCGTGGGGGTCAACGGTAATTGTGACACTAACCATGGGTATTTAAACTTGTGTAATTGGATTTCCTATCCTTACGCTAAAAAGCCAATTGCAAACGGGTGGCAAAGGTTTTTTCGGTCGGACGATTGCCGCTGGCTGCGCCACCACTGAAATGAGTGTGTTCATAATCGGCCATTAAGCGCATATTTTGATTGAGGAACCAATTCGCGCCTACTGTCCAGGAACGCGCGCCGGCAATCGACACCTGGGGATCTAGAAGTTTAAACGTCTCTTGATCAATCGATAACTCACTCCAACGTCCGGCAATTTGCAAAGCTCCCCAAGTTCCATTCAGCGGATCAAATGATGTTCGGGGTTTGACACCTTGAAAGGTATTATATTCTCCAGTGAGCACATAAGAGGCCTGAATTTGCCACGCTGTATTGCTTTGTTGAATCGCGGTTTTGCCGCCGTCACCGGTCAGTTTTTGCGAAGATAAAACATATTCACCCAATAAACCATATGACCCATAATACCAATATGCTTGTGGATAAATTCGATAGTGTTCGCCATTGGCTTGCACCGCAAAAGGTAGATTGGTTTGTAGATTGGTTTTGGTTTTAGTGTAATCCACCAAAGTATTTTGCCCCAATGCACTTTTTAAGGCTTTAACAGCCACCGCGTTTTTCTTGGGAGTTTCCCAACTGCCGGCAATCCCAACGCCCAAACCTTCGAGAGCAGCAATACCTCTATTTTTAAATGGATGTGACCATAAACGTCCGGCAACCTCTTTATTGTCTTCATTTTCTTTATCCGCGTCATTGGCTCCGTTGTCGCCACCGCCATTAAAAATTCCGACTTCATAGGTCAAGAAATTTTTAAAATCAATCGGGCTGGCATACGCATATTTATCGCCGGGCGCGGCAAAACTGCCGTGTAATTTCACCCCGATATCCCGATTGCTGGATAAATAAGTCGGATAGGCACGTTCTAAAAATGTACCATCAGAGTCACCTTGCAAGCGCTCCAGGCTGATGGGAGTTTTTTGCTTGCCGACGCTCAAACTGGCAAAAGGGAAATAATGCAAATCGACATAAGCATCGGCAAGAATGGTGCTATTCGCACCAAAATCCGGCATTAACTTGAAATCGTTATATCTCCCAAACCGCCCCTCAAGCCAAATTCGGGCTTGTTTGAGTTCAAAGCGATTAGTGAGAAAGCCTTCATTAACGCCTTTTAAGTTGCGATTGTCATCGACAAAAAACCGTCCATCGCCTTGAATCGAGGCGCGTAACCGTACCGAGTTATCGCCATCCGCAGAGGTAAAACTAACGCCCTGGGGACTGATTTCAAATTTAGGCGAAGTTTGGATTTTGTCTTCAGCTTCCGACTGCTTAAATGGACTAATAGAAGCTGCCTGAGCGTCCGAACGTTTTTCAAGTAACAATAACCGTTGCTCTAATATTTGAATTTTCTCATCTTTTTCATCTAATTCATCTAAAGGCGCGGCCCCGGCCAGCGGTAAATGGCTTAGGCCTAACAGCATATGCAAGGTTGTCATCCAGACAAAATAAGCGTGTTGATTTAACTTCATGTTGAAAATGATTTGTATAAATTAAAAATACTGACCACTGATATTAAAACTCCAACCATCACCATGAGCGTGCGCGCATGTAATCTTTTACATAAGTAGGCAGCAAGCGGCGCGGCAAATAAGCCGCCCAAAACCAAGCCCGCCACAATCGGCCAAGGACCATCCTCAACCAGTATCGAAAATGCAATGGCACTGGCAAAAGTTAAAAAGAATTCAGCAAAATTCACTGTACCGATGGTCTCTCTCGGGTTATGACCCGAACTCACCAATGTGGAAGTCACCACCGGCCCCCAACCGCCGCCGCCCACTGAATCAACAAAACCACCGAACAAAGCCAGCTTGGCAACATGCTTGGGCTCCTGTTTGGCAGCTTTAATCTTGCGAAACACTTTGCTTATAATGTACAACCCCATCAGCAACAAATA
>JBEBGP010000069.1:0-2624 GCA_040081045.1 Candidatus Nitrotoga sp. | reverse complement strand
CCCCACCACTTTCCCTGCATCTTCTTGGGTTCCCCCGTAACCCTTTTTCAACAACAATTCGACAACTAACTTCTCAAAACGACTGGGGCTGATGGTTTTGATGCGATCCAGCAACTCAGATGCAAGTGCTTCGCGTAATTGCTTATAACCACCCGCCAATAATTCGTCAGGGGTTTCAGACTCGATGAAAGCTGACTCAACAAACTTTCTCTCATCCGTTGGTTTGCCCCTAGAAGTTAGAAACTCAGTAGTGCGCTTCAAATGCCTTATATTAGTAGTTTGTGGGTTCTCACCCAGAATTCGCAAACCACGATCTGTAATTCTGTAAACTCCACGCCGCAAGTTCTCGAGTAAACTCCTCTGCTTGAGATAACTCGTTGCCCATCCCACACGGTTATCGAACAATCCTGCTCCACCGCTTGCAATCCTGACTGAAAGCTCAGCCTCAGTCAGCCCAAACTGTTTTGCCAACAACGGCAACAATTCCTGCTTAGTATGCTCCTTACCGTCAGCACAAGCTTTTAGTAGCGGTATAAAAATACTTTGGAAATCTGGTATGGTCATGTTATGCCCTTAAATAATCAAGCAAACACATCACAGCGCTATCCCTGCCACTCTCGCCACCGTCGCCATATCCTTGTCTCCACGACCGGATAAATTCACCAACAATACTTTATCTTTGCCCATACCCGGTGCAATTTTGGCTGCGTAAGCCAACGCATGGGAAGATTCCAGCGCAGGAATAATCCCCTCAAAATGACAAAGGTCATGAAATGCCTGCAATGCCTCGCTGTCCTCTATTGCCACATATTGGGCGCGCCCGCTATCCTTCAGCCAGGCATGTTCGGGGCCGACTCCTGGGTAATCCAGCCCGGCAGAAATAGAATGGGTTTCGATAATTTGCCCGTTTTCATCCTGCAATAAATAGGTGCGATTGCCGTGCAGCACGCCCGGTTTTCCGGCGCATAACGTTGCGGCGTGTTGGCCGCTGGCGATACCATGTCCGGCGGCTTCTACTCCGATCAATTGCACATCCGGCATGTCGATATACGCATAAAAAATCCCCATCGCATTCGAGCCACCGCCCACGCACGCAATTACCATATCGGGTTGGCGCCTGATTAATTCCGGCATTTGCACCACACATTCGCGGCTGACCACGGCATTAAAATCACGCACCATCATGGGGTAAGGATGGGGGCCTGCCACGGTACCGATGATGTAAAAAGTGTTTTCTATATTGGTGACCCAATCGCGCATGGCTTCGTTGAGCGCGTCTTTCAGAGTCTTGGAGCCGCTCTCCACCGGCACGACGGTTGCACCCAGCAACTTCATGCGATAGACATTGGTGGCCTGGCGTTTCATGTCTTCTGCGCCCATGTACACCACGCATTCCATACCGAAACGCGCTGCTACCGTGGCCGTTGCCACGCCATGTTGTCCGGCACCCGTTTCGGCTATGACGCGCTTTTTGCCCATACGGCGCGCGAGCAAAGCCTGCCCGACGGTGTTATTAATTTTATGCGCGCCAGTGTGATTGAGGTCTTCGCGCTTCAGAAAAATCTGCGCACCTCCCAGACGTTGCGACCAATGCCGCGCATGGTAAATGGGACTGGGGCGCCCCACATAATGCTTAAGCTCGTCAGCCAATTCGGCTTGAAATGTTGCATCACTCGCACATTGTTCATAAGCGGTACGCAGCTCGTCCAGCGCGTCCATTAAAGTTTCGGCCACATAAATGCCGCCGTAGGGGCCGAAGTGGCCGGTAGTGTCAGGAAAGTTGTAAGTCAATGCGTTTAACCTCGTTGATGAACGCCGCGACTTTCGCGGCATCTTTTATGCCCTTGCTTGCCTCTACGCCGCTGGAAATATCCACGGCATGGGGACGCACCTGCCGGATGGCCTGCGCGACATTATCAACATTCAATCCACCGGATAAAATCACCGGGAGCGGTAAATTGCGCGGGATTAAATTCCAATCAAATGATTGCCCCGTACCGCCGTGCGTGCCGTCCACAAAGGTATCCAGCAATAATCCCTGCGCGCCCTGATGTGTTTTTGAACCCTGATAAAGCGCCGCGCATTGTAGCAAATCTATCCCGGGCTTGACGCGTATCACCTTCAAATAAGGCAGGCCAAATTGCGCGCAAAATTCCGCATCTTCTTCACCATGAAATTGCAGCACGCTCAACGGCACATGCCGCAGCACATCGCGCACTTTATCGGCAACCGGATTTACAAACAGTCCGACAATCGTAATAAATGGCGGCGTAGCTGCCACCAATTTTGCAGCTTGCGGCACACTGACATTGCGCGGACTGTGCACATGAAACACCATACCCAGCGCGTCCGCACCGTGTTCAACTACCAGCTGCACATCTTGCACGCGGGTAATGCCACAAATTTTAATTCGGGTCATATCGAGTATGGTTCGAATTGCCAATAAATATGACATTGTAATGCATACACTCACCCCACCGCACCCTCTCACCGTGCTTGCAATCTATAGGGCACTTCTAAAAATTCAAATTTCGTCACAATACCTCGTTGTTCACAAAAAATTGCTCCTTACATATCAACTATATGCTGCGTCGCAATTTTCTGCTCGCGCCTTGTCTTGCTTA
>JBEBGP010000220.1:0-2625 GCA_040081045.1 Candidatus Nitrotoga sp. | reverse complement strand
AGAATGTGAGTTTAGATTTAACTATGGAACGCCAAAACAACAACTGAAATTGCTTAAGGAATGGACTGATATTTAGTGCTAATCTACTTCAGCCCCTTTATTTATTTTGTTTATGATTTTTTTTAGCTAGGTGCAGCCAGGTTTCCAATACTGTATCCGGGTTCAACGAGATCGCTTCTATCCCCTGTTCCTGCAGCCATTGCGCCAAATCAGGAAAATCCGACGGTCCTTGCCCGCAAATGCCGATGTATTTATTGGCGCGGCGGCATCCCTGTATAGCCATGCTGATTAACATTTTTACTGCCGCATTGCGCTCATCAAACGCGCCTGCAACGATAGCGGAATCACGGTCTATGCCCAATGTCAGTTGCGTTAAATCATTTGATCCGATAGAGAATCCATCAAAGTATTGCAGGAATTCATCTACCAGCAGGCAATTACTGGGTACTTCGCACATCATGATAATCCGCAAGCCATTTTCACCGCGTTGCAGACCATTTTTTGCCATCTCATTGACCACTCCGTGCGCCTCTTCTACTGTCCGCACAAAAGGAATCATGACCTCGATATTGGTTAATCCCATCTCTTCGCGCACGCGCTTGATAGCGCGACATTCCAGCGCAAAACTGGCACTGAAGTCAGATGAAATATAGCGTGCTGCTCCCCGAAAACCCAACATGGGATTTTCTTCGCGTGGTTCGAATAAATCTCCGCCCAGCAGGCTCATATATTCATTCGATTTAAAATCAGAAAAGCGCACGATCACCGGCTTCGGGTCAAATGCCGCACCGAGTACGGCGATGCCTTCTGCCAGCTTCTCCACGTAAAAATCCAATGGCGAGGCGTAGCCCGCTGCCTTCATTTCTATTTGTGTTTTCAGATCTGCAGAAAGATTGGGGTAGGCCAATATCGCGCCAGGATGAATGCCTATCATGCGCATAATAATAAATTCAAGTCGTGCCAGGCCGACTCCGGCATTGGGCAGCTGGCAAAATTCAAAGGCCATTTCCGGATTCGCCACGTTCATGGAAATTTTAACGGGGAGTTGCGGCATGGTTGATACTGTAATCTCTTGCACCTCAAATTCCAGCGTGCCCTGATACACCTTGCCGACATCGCCTTCCGCACAAGATACGGTAACGGTCGTGCCACCTTGTAATATCTGCGTGGCATTACCGCAACCGACTACCGCTGGGATACCCAATTCACGCGCTACAATCGCCGCATGACAGGTGCGCCCGCCGCGGTTGGTGACGATGGCAGACGCGCGTTTCATCACAGGCTCCCAGTCCGGATCCGTCATATCAGTCACTAAAATATCCCCGGCTTTAACCTCTGCCATATTGCCGGCATCATTCACCAGGCACACACGCCCGTTACCGATACGCTGGCCAATTGCGTGTCCGCTCACCAGCACGGGCGATTGCTGTTTCAAACGATAACGCAGGAGTCTGCCCGAGGCAGCCTGTGTTTTCACTGTTTCAGGCCGCGCCTGCAAGACGTACAGTTTGCCGTCGAGGCCGTCTTTGCCCCATTCAATATCCATCGCGCGCCCGTAGTGCCGCTCGATAATCAGCGCGTAGCGTGCTAGCTCTTCCACTTCGGCATCGCTTAATGAGAAGCGCCGTTGCTCGCTTTCAGGCACTGTCACTGTGCGTACAGTTTTTGGCGTAACACTGTTTGCCGGGGCATCGGCATTAAAAATCATCTTTATCATTTTGCTGCCCAGATTACGCCGGATCACTGCGGACTTTCCCCGCTGCAACGCGGGCTTGTACACATAGAATTCGTCAGGATCGACCGCGCCCTGTACTACTGTTTCACCTAGGCCATAGGCTGCATTAATCAACACCACCTGATCGAAACCCGATTCGGTATCCAGTGTAAACATCACCCCGCTTACGCCTATATCGCTACGCACCATGCGTTGCACGCCCACCGACAGGGCGATTTCATTGTGTGACATTTTCTGATGCACACGATAGGCAATCGCACGGTCGGTATATAACGAAGAAAAAACTTGTCGGATAGCGGTTAATACCTGCTCCACACCTTGAATATTGAGCAGTGTTTCCTGTTGGCCGGCAAAAGACGCGTCCGGCAAATCTTCATCTGCAGCCGAAGAACGAATTGCCCAGGAAATAATGGAATCGCGGGAGATATTGGAGTGGGGAGATGGGGGAGATTCGAGTGATAGGGTTGCTTCTGCTGCGACTTGTATTTTTTCGTAAGCTGTGCGAATTTCCTGTTCCAGACGCGGTGGCAAAGGGGTCTGCAAAATCAATTGCCGGATGCGCTTGCCCGCAGCAGCCAGAGCAGCAATATCTGTAACCACCAATTGGGACAGTTCGCGTTGGATACATTCAGCCAGGCTGCACTGCCCAATATCGGATTGATCTAAACCAGGCTGCGCCAAGAAATCTCGATAGGCTGCCGTAGTAGTAGCAAAGCCGGATGGCACGCGCACCCCATGCTGTGCAAGTTGCGAAATCATTTCGCCGAGCGAAGCGTTTTTTCCGCCCACACTACCGATATCGCTCATGCGCACAGAATCAAACCAGGCAATATATTGAGTATTTTCCACAATTTTCTCCCGCAAACTGATACCACATAGTATGCTAATTG
>JBEBGP010000384.1:0-10082 GCA_040081045.1 Candidatus Nitrotoga sp. | reverse complement strand
GATTACTACCAATCACTTATTCCGCTTTTCGATACGGTTGTTTTTCTCAAGCATAAGCAACATGTCGAACAACTCATTAGAAGAATTCGCGAGAAAATAGAGCGTGAGAAGAAGCGTGACTTTGTTAGCGATTAGTGCTGAGTCGAGCGGACAAGCGGTCATCTCATTAAGTTATACCACGTCCTTTTCAAAAATCCCCACACTCCGGTTTGGCCGAGAACCGGACAGTTACAGCGATCCCTCTATCTCCGTACATGACACGGTTCAGCACAACACTCATGCATGTTTCCTTCTTGAAAGCTGCCTTTGAAACATTTCACTCAAACTAACTATCCTGTGCAGATTAAGCTAAAGCGGACAAAGCGGCCTCTGGTGCCTTGTCGAGCACTTTCAAAAGCGCCTTAGCTGCTCCTGTCGGGCGACGTTTTCCCTGTTCCCAGTTACGAATCGTTTCCAGTGAAACATCGATACGATGAGAAAATTCAAGTTGACTCAGTCCTAAACGACGGCGCACGCGGCGTGCAAATTTTGCGGCGTCTTGCATGGCTTCCGCATCGTCCTTGGACATTTGCGAGACGATGTCCTTTTCGCTTGTGGCATCCAAACGATTCTTGTTCACGCGACCTCGTGGTAATCCAGCAAGAGTCGCTAGGTCAATTTTCACGTTCACTGTTTTCATAATCATTTACCTCTCGTTGGTTAGCTTTTCGTGCTGAGATAATCCGGAGTAGCGTTCCACGAATGGTGTAGGCAACAAAGAAAATCCGCCCGTCGATGGCTCCGAGCAATTGATAACGATCTTCACCATAATCCCAGCGTGTGTCCTTATGGATCAATCGATCTGGGTTTCCCCCGATTATACGGACACTTTTATCAAGAGCGGTAGGATAGAAGATAACGTGAAAGAGGGGAAAAAATGGCATTACGCAGGAAACACAGTGAGGAGTTTAAATCCGAAGCCGTCAGATTGGCCTCCCGGCCTGAAGTAGCGGTCATCACCGTCGCGCAAGAACTGGGGATTCATGAAAGCGTTCTCAGGCGTTGGATTAAGGAATCCAGTGCCAGTCCGGTCAGACAGGTAAAAGCTGACACCTCAGAGCTGGCCCGGGAAGTTGTGCGATTACGCAAAGAGAACGCTCGAATCAAGATGGAGCGCGACATCATAAAAAAAGCGCTCGGCTACTTCGCGAAAGACCCTCAGTGAGGTATGCCTTTATTGAGCGGCATCGCACGATGTGGCCGGTCAGGACGATGTGCCGGGTCATTGAGGTATCGCACAGTGGATTTTACGATTGGGTGGAGCGCAAGCCTAGCCGACGCGCACAGGCCAATCAAATCCTCAAAGCTCGCATTCAGGACAGCCATCATGCCAGTGACCGCACCTATGGCTCACCCCGCGTCTGGCTTGATCTGCGGGACTGGGGTTATTCCTGTTCCGAGAACCGTGTGGCCAGGCTCATGCGGCAACTGGGGCTAAAAGCCCGCAGCAAGCGTCGCAGGCAACCCAGTGATATGGGGTTGAGACCCGAGCACAGTATTGCGCCGAATTTACTGGATCGCCAGTTTACAGCTGCGTCACCCAATCAGCGCTGGGTCGCGGACTTCACCTGCATCTGGACAGCCGAAGGCTGGCTGTACTTGGCGGTGGTGCTGGACTTGTATTCCAGGCGGGCGGTGGGCTGGTCCATGCATGCCAGCATGACCGCGCAACTGGTCATTGATGCCTTGATGATGGCGATCTGGCGGCGTGGCAAACCGAGCATGTTGATGCATCACTCGGATCAGGGCAGCCAGTACACCAGCGAAGACTTCCGGCGCCTTCTGGCAGATCAGGGTATTACCTGCAGCATGAGCCGTAAGGGGGAATGCTGGGATAACGCTGCAATGGAAAGTTTCTTCTCAAGTTTAAAAATGGAACGCGTACATCGACGCCGGTATAAATTACGAGATGAAGCACGAGCCGATGTATTCGATTATATTGAGCGGTTCTATAATCCCAAACGTCGTCATTCGACGTTAAATGGAATTAGCCCGGTAGAGTTTGAAAAACGCTATCCGGGCTGAGCAGTGTGTCCGTGAATTTGGGGGAAACCCAATCCGCATCCATAAACGCACGTAGTACATAAGCGAAGTCGAATCCGCGCTCCGTAAAGCAGGCATCGCTTTTGTCCTGATCCCATTCGAATTTCATGTGCGTAGAGTAGGCCATTGGCCTATGCCCGTCAAGCTAGTTATTTTGATGTTAACGATGACCGAAGATGACTATCTGCCATACTGAAATTGTCCAACATGAAAACAGTTTTCGTATTTCCGATGAAATTGTAGTGGAAGATAAAACCGCAACTATCAAGGGTAGCTATTCGGCTTTAGCACAAACGATGGGGGCAATAAAAAAGGGCACCTTGAGTAATCAAGTGCCCAGTTTTATACCTGATTGGTGCGCCCGGAGCGATTCGAACGCCCGACCCCTTGGTTCGTAGGCGGTTAAACCTACAAGCGTATCTTTATTTATCAATACCTTACCAGTGTTCGCCACACTCAAAAATAGTCTCAAACAGCTAGAGGAAGCCCATCAAAGTTTCAAAGTGGTACGGTTTTGACTACAGTCTTGCGCAGCAAGTCTGTGACTTGGTTTTGCACAAGAGCATCGCTTTTGTGCCAGTTAAACCGCCACAGTCTGGCCATGCCAGTCTGTGATCACTCCATCGCAAGTACGCAGCATTTGTGGCACTTGACTGCATACGCCAATGGCGTATAGTTCAAACATGATTTTTATAGAAACCCCGACATTCACGCGCCTGATTGCCGACCTATTGGACGATGATGAGTACGCGAAGATGCAAACGGAATTGGCCAAGCGCCCGGACGTTGGCGATCTCATCAAAAACGGTGGCGGCATCCGCAAGCTACGCTGGAAACGAGCTGGAACCGGCAAGAGTGGCGGCATACGGGTGATCTATTACTGGCTCACCGAAGATAACCAGATTTTAATGCTCGTGGCCTACCCCAAGAGCGTCAAAGATAATCTGACAGATAAGGAAACCGCGATTCTGCGCAATCTCGTAAAGGAGTTATAAAAAATGGACAAAACACTTTTTGAATCCCTCAAGCAAAGCTTGAAAGAAGCAACAGCAATTCGCCGTGGCGAACTTGCACCTGGACGAGTGGCAGAGATCAGTTTCCCCGACGTAAAATCAGTGCGTGCCAGAGTTGGTCTAAGTCAAAGCGAATTCGCACAACTGATAGGCGTAAAAGTTGCAACGCTCAGAAACTGGGAACAACATCGTCGCCAACCCACCGGAGCTGCTGCCGCGTTGTTGATGATTGTCGATAAAGAGCCCGAAGCTGCACTTCGCGCATTGCACTCGTAAGTTACGGGTTATCTGACCAACAAGGGTGATTCAAAAATAGCTACAGGAATACCCTTGAAGCGTGGAAGTGGTACGTTTTTACTACAGCCCCACAGTCTTGCATCGCAAGTCTGTGACAACGCATTGCACAAGAGAAATTCTGTTGTGCCTATTAAATATCTACAGTCTGGCCTTGCCAGTCTGTGACGGCATCATCACAAGAGCATCGCTGTTGTGGTTGTTGCTCTATCGTTTTTTGTTTGATTGAGCCAATACCGAGGCAGCCAAGGTCTTTGTGTCGTTGCTGTATTTGGGGCTTTGTAGAACCTTCGAGGCTACGTCCTCCATGGCTGCACCCGTTTGTTTGGGTGTGCCTTTTTAAGCAAGGGCTGAGGCCGCTAATTGTTTTGCAACATGCGATGCGTTCTTATCCTTCAGAGTTCCAGACGCAAGAGACGCGACACTTTGAGACGTTTGCTTTTTATTAGCCATAATTACCTTCTCCTTTTATTTATACTCCGTAAACCCCTTAACCAGCTCGCGGAATCTGGTCGGCTTGTATTTCTCAAACCCCGCCATATCGACATACACAAAGTCATATTTCACCTTCGACTGTATTCGGTTGATGTCTTCGCACCATTGTTTCAGCCGTGCCATTTTTAGCGGTACATCGAGGTCAACCTGCCCTTTGGTTTCGACGATGAAAATTTCCTTGGCTGTCAGCTTCACCATAAAATCCGGGTAATAGTTGGAAATATCACCGGTGGCGTTTACATAGTCCAGCTTGAAACTCACCGCCATATAATTCTTGGCGAATGCGATTACATCCTCGCAATCCTCCAGGAAGCGCGCGAACAGCAGCTCGAAATGGCTGTCGCCGATGATCTTGTTGAACACGCTTTTTTTAGGGAGCAGATAGCCCTGATCTTTCGTCACGAAGGGACGAGTCTGCCGCAGCTTGATGGTGTCGCGGATTTCCGCATCGCCCTTGTCACGCACCGTCAGCGCATTGATGGCTTTCTTGAAAGCGTTGATGAGAGTGGTCGTGGCCGCCAGTTCCGACAGGTTGCGCAGCGTGTTGGCATCTTCCAGTTCCACCGGCTTGTCGAACAACTCGTCGCGCACAAACGCCTTCACCTTGCCGTAGAGCACGTTGTAGCCGCTGATCAGGCGCAGGTCTTTCATGATGGTCTGTGTGAAATAGCCGATCACGCTACGGTAGTCGGCAATGCCTGCCGTGTCCAGGATGGTGGTATGTGTCACCTCGCCGGTAGCGATGTCCTTGAACACGATTTCCCGCTGCTCCTCCTCGGTGAATTTCCGATAAGGCACTTTTACGATGCCCGGTGTGCCCACGTTCAGATCGGCCATATTTTTATATTCGCGGTACGCGCGCGGTGTCATTACCGGGATTTCAATATCTAGCGCCTCGATGTCCTTCTTGGTATTCTCCTTGTCAATCTCCACCACCAGCGGGGTTTTTGCCCCGGTACCGTCGCCCATCGGCTTGTGCTCTAGCACCACGCCTTCTGCCTGGATGGATTCCACAAAGTCCATGAAGGCATCGGTGCCCACTACGCTGACGTACTCTTCCACGCTGCCCGGATACATCTTGCGCAAGCCACGCCCCAGCGTCTGTTCCGGAAGGATGTTGCTCTGCGCCGCATAAGCCCGCAGGCCGACGATGGTGGTCACGTTGCGCACGTCCCAACCTTCCTTGAGCATCAGCACTGACACAATCGCTTTGTAGGGGCTATCCATGCCGTCGATGTCGTTGGCTTGCTGGCGCAATTTATCCAGTTCTTCTTTTTTCTTGCTTGTTACTGACTCTGAAATTTCTCCACTTTTATTGGTATGAATCACCAGCACCGCGCCTGCCAGTTCCGGGTAGGTGCCTTCCAGATACGCCGCCACATCGTCACAGTTCTTGGTATCGTCGGTCATCACGAACAGGATGGCCTTCTTGCCCATTTTTTCATGCTCGGCGTATGCCTTGCGCCATTCCACCACGCCAAGGTTGATGTAGTCGGCATATTTCTCGGTGTATTTGGCACTCTGCTTTTCCACCAATTTGGCGCGGCTTGGTGCATCTGGCACCACAGGATGCTTGACCACGTTTTGCGAAATTGCCTCCACCAGCGGGTAATCGGCGATGGTCTGCACGAAAATTCCACCGTTGTTGTGTTTGGGCGTGGCCGTCACATCTATCTGCAAGCTCAGGGCATCGCCTTTTTGCTTGAGCCGGTTGTGAATGTCCTCGATGGACTTGAACCATGCCAGGCGGCTGTCATGGATATGGTGCGCCTCGTCGTTCATCACCACCAGCTCGTCGATGTCGCGCACGATCATGCTCAAGTCCACCTTGGAATCCGTAGTCGCCCCGGTGGGACGCTTGCCGAGGAAATAATCCATCGTGTCTTCATCGTCGGGCGATGGCGGGATGTCCTTGCTGGAATACACGCGATGGATGTTAGTCAAAAAAATATTGCCGACGGGGTGGGTGATGCGCACCTCGTCCTGCACATGCAGCGTGAGCTGGAAATCGTCGCGCCAGTTCTGCCCGTCCACGCCGTTATCCGGCAATACAGGGTCTTCAAAGAAAATGCGCAGTCCCTGAAAATCTTTGTAGATGCGATCCAGCACGATGATGTTGGGCGCAATCACCAGAAAGTTGCGCGCCAGTTCGGATTCCGGCTCATACAGCTTGTGGAAATAGCTCCACGCCAGCACCAGACTCATCACCTTGGTCTTGCCCGCGCCGGTCGCCATCTTCACCACGAAGCGCCGCCAGTCCTCGTCGAACATGCCGGTGGATACCGCGCCGGAATGGTCAAAGCGCATCATGTCGTATTTGTCTTTGATGCCCACCACGTCATACAGGTAGATGATGGTTTCCAGCGCCTCGCGCTGGGCAAAGTAATACCGGAACTCGGACATCGTGCCATCCGACTTGGGCAGCAGGTGCGGGGTCTTGAACCACCAGTTGAGCAAGCTGCGGCTGGTGTTCGTGGCCTTGGCATAGCCGCTGTCGCGCCACGCCTTCACCTGCTTGCGCAGTTCCGGCACCAGCGGCGGCATCAGTTTTTCAAAGCTGGATGTGCGCAACGCTTCATCCGCAGGAAACCAGCGGATGGAAGGATCAAGAATTGCGTGAGGGGAAGAAGGAAAGTCTTTGTGTAAGGCCATTACAAGTTCCCCACGGCTGCACTAACTGCCACTTGTGGTTTGATCTTGGCGCGAATCTGCTGGTAAATAGGGATGCCGATACCTTCGGCCACTTCGAGTGTTACCGCCAAACCGTAGGGGATGGCTTCATCCAGCTTTTCGGTTGCATCTTTCTTGCACGTCACATGCAACAAGATATGCCCGTCTTCCTGATAAACGGCAATCTGGTTTTCGCCTTCGAGAATTTCGTGCTGTACCGTGCCGCGCAAGACTTGTTTGTGATCTGCTTCCCGTCGGGATAACTTCAATTCCGTTTCACCCCATTTGCCTTTTGGTTGCAGTTTGAGCTTCGCCTCGCGCAAATTGCGGTGAGCAGAATTAATCGGCGAAAACCAGGCCAGCGTTACTACCATACGCCGCCAATCTTGGCTTCCCGACAAGCCAAGTGGCAGGGGAAAACGATATTCGTGAACTTGGTTTTCCTTGATTTCACCACACCCCATGACGGTAGCCCGTTGTTCGGTACAGGCCAGTACACGCTCGATATCCACTGCGCCATAGCCGATATAGCGCGCCATTACTTCTTTGAAGCGGCGGGAGTTTTTTGGAGTTTTCAGCGACTCTGTTAATGCTCTCTCGGCTTGGTCATCGTGTTGCGCGCCATGTACCAGCAGTGCTTTGATGAGCACTGCCATCAGATTATCGGGAATCTGCTCGCCGTGTTCCGCTTGTAACTTCGTCAGCACCTCGTAAATTCTTGCGCCGCTTCGTGTCGCTAAGGCCGTAGCGTTGCTGGTGCCGTGCGTATAAACACACCTGGAAGTTTCGCCTTGTTGTGAACTGTCGTAGGCGACTTTCTGTCCCGGAGATCCCGACGAGTCGCGTGGTAGGCTGTAACTCTGAACACTGTCTGTAGGTGGGGTTATATAAAGCTTCCGCCCACCGGGAAAGAGAATCTCCGGTTTGACTGAATAGCGGAAACCGTGTCCAAGCCGGGAAATTGGGCTAAGTAGTGTGCTGCTTGGCAATAAGTCGATACGCTTGCCCAGCACATAGTCCCCGGACTCATCTGAATGCAATGCACCGATTGTGAGTGCGTTTAATGACTCCGCAGGAGACAGCAAGCGTCGTTCGGATAGTTGCCGCTCAATACATTTGAGAACACAGGCGACTTTCCGCTCATCAGTCAGGGGCAAAAACTCGCTGTGTGGAAAACCGACATAAATGTCTCCCCAGAAATTTCCCGCGCTCACGCAAAACAACACGCGGTACTTCCAGGAAAGCCAGTCCAGCAGCCTTGCCCACGGGCTGGGCGTGTGGACGAATGGGCGCTCACGGTCGCCAATCGAAAGGTTGATGATCTTGATGTCGGGGGCTTGCGCGGGGATGTTGCCCTCTCCCTCAAACATGCGGAGTACGGCGCGTTCGATTCTGTCTTCTAAAAATATATTATCTGGGATAATGCTCATCATGTTTACCAAAACTCCTTGCCAGCAGATTGGGTTGCATTATCGCCAAGTGATACACCTTGCGGGTCAACGGTACGGACAGTGCATTCAGCTCCCCATGTACCACTAGAGATGCCATGGCTGAGCCATGTCTTTTCTCGCCGGGCTGATATTCGGCGGCCAAATTATCGGGATCGTCGAATAACAGCCGATCTTTCAATGCACCATGCAGCAGGTTCGGCGCACCATCCAGAATTGCCACCACTGGCGGCAATTCTGAGATGCCTTCGGGAAACTCTGCCGCTTCCCCTGTTTCATCACCTGAAGCTGCCATACTTTGCCCGGTCGGACGGAAATACATTACCCCCGGAAACTTAAACAACTGAATATCAATCTTGGCATCCGGCGTATCCAACAAGGTCAGAAGGTGGCGCACCTTATCAGCAGGCAATTGGGCCTTAACTGCATGGAAGGCGATATCCGGCATGTCGATGAACGGGCTGAGTGTTCGTCCCTTCATTTCTAACAACAGCGCGGTAATAGCTGTCTCGTTTTGTTTTCTCTTCTCAGGATTCCGGCGATAAAACAACTCAATTTGACACTGGATTTCCTGTGCCGGATGAAGCGGGTTGAGCAAATCGCGCCAGCGGTCAATCATGCCGGTTTCGTGCAGGGTTTCCTCTATCCCCCAACGCCGAATTTTCATGGCCTGGGTGAAGACATCGCGCCATTTGGTTTTATTCGTTGGGAGTTTTTGACCTTTTTCCCATTGCTTCCAGAGTGTCAACAATTCGTTGATGCCCTGGTCATTGCCTAGCGAAAGAAACAGCCGCCCCGTTAGCCGCTTATCGGTTTTCTCTCCTTTCTTGTTCTTCTCATAGAATTCGTCATTCGGCTCAATGTTCGCAATATCCCATTCCCCCAGCCATTCCAACCCAGTAGTGGCATCCACGGCTCGCTTGAAGTCTTCAACGCTCCCAGCAATTTCAATCACCAACACCGTTTCCGGTTCAAGACCACCCACGACACCACTTACGCTGGCTTTGTAACGGGAAAAACCCTGCTGCACATCGGCTAACTGCGCCGTTAGGCGTTCCACCTGCCTGACGTGATCGGGAAAATGCGGTTTGCTTGGCGGGAAACCATTCCCTGTTGGAGGAGCAATCGTCTTGGCCCGAGGAAAAACCAAAAGAGGTAGGTGATCGGCCATCGTTTAGTCGCCCGCGACTTGGCTATTTGAGACAGACTTCAATCTATCGCGCCACTGTTCTAGCTTGAGCCGCGTAATGGATTGCGCATCTTCGCTTTTCCTGTCGAGCACCGCCCGGCGCACCACACTCAAGCAGAACTCTTCCACCTCAGCGAAATTGAGTCCCAGCATGTGTTTCGCCAATGTCTCGGACGCATAGCCAAAATTGGTCTGGCAACGCTTGCCGATGGATTCAATGTGTTGAGTCAGTTGCTGGCGCGTTGGCATGGGCAACTCAATGCGTAACTGGAAACGCCGCCATACCGCTCTATCGAGCAATTCCGGGTGATTGCTGGCGGCAACCACCACCACGTAATCTGGCAAATCATCAATTTGCAAAAGAAGAGAACTCACCACACGCTTGATTTCACCCGTTTCGTGGGTATCTCCGCGTTCCTTGCCCAGTGTTTCGAACTCGTCGAAAAACAGTACGCAACGTTGGGTCTTGGCGTAGTCAAACAAATGCTTCAGGCGGCTGGAGGTTTCGCCCAAGTAGCTGCCCACCAAGGTTTCGTAACGGACAACGAACAAAGGGTACATCAATTCGTAGGCCAGAACCTCAGCTAGGGTCGTCTTGCCATTACCCGGTGGCCCGGCGAGCAAAACCCGGTTGCGCGCTCGCAGGTTATGAGCGTGCAATAGCTCGGCGCGGTGCTGCTCTTCTACGGCCTCTTTGATTTGATCCCGGATTTTATCTGGCAATACAAGGCTGTCGAGTGCGCGCTCCGGCGTGATTTCGTAGATCAAGTCCTTATGCTGGCCGTTACTGATATTCTGCTTTGGCGTGATGTCACGCACCACCCCGAAAGCATTCGGCTGCAAAGATTTGACCAGCCGATCCGCCAGAACCCGATGCCCTTTGGCTTTCTC
>JBEBGP010000355.1:0-2644 GCA_040081045.1 Candidatus Nitrotoga sp. | reverse complement strand
CGATTCAATCGGCGTGCCGCGATTTGGATTTGCCTGTGCCGTCGGATGAAGCTGCGCGGCATGTGATTGGCTTGGGGTTGCAACAGGCTTTGAATCATGCAGTGCCGAGCTTAAGTGAAACAATGTACGATAAATTTGTACAGTGTTACCGGCATCATTTTTTGTCGCGGGAAAATGCCATGCCCTTGTTTGCCGGTGCGTATGAAACCATCGCAGAATTACACAGTCAAGGTTACTGGCTGGCGGTGGCAACGGGTAAGACGCGGCATGGGTTGAATCGCGCTTTTGATGCGTGCGCCTTGCAGCCGTATTTTCACGCTTCACGCACCGCCGATGAAACCCATTCCAAACCGCACCCGGCCATGCTGCTGGAAATTATGGATGAGCTAGGTGTGGTCGCATCGCGGGTGCTGATGGTGGGAGATACTACGCACGATTTGCACATGGCAAAGAGTGCGGGGGTGAGTGCACTGGGGGTAACTTACGGTGCCCATCCCAAACATCATTTGAGTCCATTACAGCCGCTGGCTTTGCTGGATGATTTTGCCGAGCTACGAGCGTGGTTTAAAGCGCATGCCTGATATACTGAGATACAAATTAAACCGGTTACAGCATAAATTGTCGTAAATTGCAGGGTATATTGGGTTGGGTGTCCTGAGTTATTAAATATTGAAGGAAATATTCATGTCGGATCAACAAAACTGGGAGCGCAGCGTACTGGAAAAGCTTGCTATGAACGCTATTCAGGAGCAACGGCGAGCGCGTCACTGGAGTATCTTCTTTAAGGTACTGACCTTTGGTTATCTTTTTATTGTGCTGGCTTTATTCATGGGTTGGACGGGTAAAGCGGATACAACGCTATCAAGCGGAAAGCATACCGCGTTGGTGGAATTAAACGGGGTAATCTCGTCGGGTTCGGCTGCAAATTCGGAAAGGTTGATCGGCAGTCTGCAAGCAGCCTTCAAGCACAAGGACACACAGGCCGTGCTGTTACGCTCCAACAGCCCGGGCGGTAGTCCGGTGCAATCGGGTTATGTGAATGATGAGATTCGACGGTTGCGTGCCAAGTATCCCAATATTCCCATTTATGCAGTGGTGGAAGATATGTGTGCGTCGGGCTGCTATTACATCGTGGCGGCAACGGATAAAATATTCGTGAACAAGGCCAGCCTCGTCGGTTCCATCGGTGTGTTGATGGATGGCTTTGGATTTACCGGTGCGATGGGGAAACTCGGCGTGGAGCGGCGCCTCATTACCGCGGGAGAAAACAAAGGCTTCATGGATCCTTTTGCGCCAATTAACCCTGTACATCAGGAACATGTTAAGAAAATGCTGGAGGAAATACATCAGCAATTTATTAATGTCGTGAAGCAAGGACGCGGCAAACGGTTGAAAGAAGAAACGGGAGTGTTCAGCGGTTTGATTTGGACCGGACAAAAAAGTATTGATATGGGATTAGCCGACGAGATGGGCAGTGTGGAGAGTGTGGCGCGCGACGTGGTGAAGGCCGAGGATATCGTGGATTTTACCGAGCATGAGAATTTCTCTGAACGGCTGGCCAAGCGTTTGGGTGCAGGGATGGCAAGTGCGCTGGGCTTGGTTAATAATGCTGATTTTAGCTTGCGCTAGACATGCTGAAACTAGACACGCTGAAACCGGATGTGCTGAAAAATTAATCAAAGTAGCGGATGCAAATGAGGCAGGACATTTTGTAAAATTTGCGTTTGAGCCGCAGCAGTAGGATGTAAATTATCTGCTTGAAATTGCTCCGGGGTGACTCCTTCCAACAGAAATGGAACCAGTGATATCTTGAATTTTTTGGCAAGACTCGGGTACATGGCCTTGAATTTTTTGGTGTAGTCAACACCATAATTGGGCGGGAGTTGCATTCCCGCGAGAATTACTTGTGCGCCGGATTTTTTAATATCCTGAATCAGTCTGCTTAGGTCAGCGTGTATGTCCGCCACTGGCCTGCCGCGCAACGCATCGTTGGCACCCAGTTCGAGGATTACAATACCGGGCTGATGTTCACGCACGGTCTTAGCTAGACGGCGCACCCCGCCGTTGGCCGTTTCACCGCTGATGCTGACATTGACGATTCGATATTGCGGATGGCTTTGTTGCAGCGATTGCTGCATTAAATTGACCCATCCGGCACTGCGAGAAATACCATAAGCTGCCGACAGGCTATCGCCAAAGACCATAATAGCAGGTTGTTGCGCCATACTGGGACGGGACAGTAGGAGACTTGCAGCAATTAATAAAGCTAATCCAAAGGAAGAATATATTTTCATGGCAGACATTGTGCGGGCAGAGAACCTGGGTAAGCAAGTAGAAAGCGGTGGACAGCCTTTGGCTATTTTGCATGAGATTAATTTTTCTGTGAAGGCAGGTGAAAGTCTGGCGATTTTGGGCGCATCCGGTTCGGGTAAATCCACCTTGTTAGGACTGCTGGCCGGGCTGGACACACCCAGCAGTGGGACGGTTTATCTGGACGGGCATGATCTGTCCACCTTGGACGAAGATGGTCGCGCGCATTTGCGCGGCCGCCTGGCAGGATTCGTGTTCCAATCGTTTCAATTGTTACCGGCCTTGTCCGCACTTGAAAATGTGATGCTGCCGCTGGAATTACATGCCGCAAGTA
>JBEBGP010000189.1:0-2647 GCA_040081045.1 Candidatus Nitrotoga sp. | reverse complement strand
TCCCCATATCGCGCAGCCGTTTGAGCGTTCCCAGCAAGCGATCATTGTCACGCTGATGCAAGCCGATTGAAGGTTCATCCAGCACATACATAACACCGGTTAAACCCGAACCAATCTGCGATGCCAACCGAATACGCTGCGATTCGCCGCCGGACAAAGTCTCGGCAGAGCGTTCCAGCGACAGATACTCCAATCCCACGTTAACCAGAAAATTAAGTCGGCTGATAATTTCCTGCACGATACGATCGGCGATGGTTTTTTTATGCCCGGGTAAATCGAGGGATTTAAAGATTACCAGTGCCTGCTTCAACGGCAGCGCACTTAATTCATAAATCGTTGAATCACCAATCCGTACATGACGTGCTTCATGCCGCAGGCGCGTGCCCTTACACTCTGGACAAACGCAGGTATTGAGATATTTAGCCAACTCTTCACGCACGGTGGGCAAATCCGTTTCCTTGTAACGCCGCTCCAAATTATGAACAATGCCTTCAAAAGCGTGTTCACGTAGCGTGGGCTTGCCGCGTTCGTTGAGATATTTAAAGGCGATTTCAACTTTGCCGCTGCCGTATAAAATTATTTGCTGAATTTTTTCGGGCAGACTCTCAAAGGAGCGCTCCAAATCAAAATCATAATGTCGCGCCAGACTGTCCAGCATTTGATAATAAAACTGATTGCGCCTATCCCAACCTTTAATCGCACCCGAGCTTAAAGATAATTGCGGAAAAGCGACGATACGCTTGGGATCAAAAAAACTGATGTTGCCCAGGCCATCACACTCGGGACACGCGCCCATCGGATTGTTAAACGAAAACAATCGCGGCTCCAATTCAGGCAGCGAATAACTGCAAATGGGGCAGGCAAATTTCGCCGAAAATAAATGCTCGCGCCCGCTATCCATCTCCACTGCAATCGCCCGACCCTCCGCATGGCGCAAGGCTGTTTCAAATGATTCTGCCAGGCGTTGTTTATTTTCCACGTTGATTTTTAAACGATCAACCACGATTTCAATGGTATGTTTTTTATTTTTGTGCAGAGCGGGCAATTTATCTATTTCGTATACCTTGCCATTCACGCGCAGACGCACGAAGCCTTGTGCGCGCAGCTCGTCAAACAATTCCAGCTGCTCCCCCTTGCGCTCAACTACCAGCGGCGACAGAATCATGATGCGCGTATCGACCGGCAGCAGCAACATGTTATCCACCATCTGCGCCACGCTCTGCGCCTGCAAAACCAGATCATGCTCCGCGCAATAGGGATCGCCCGCGCGCGCAAACAGCAACCGCAAATAATCGTGAATTTCCGTGACCGTGCCGACAGTAGAGCGCGGGTTATGCGAAGTGGCTTTTTGCTCAATGGCAATGGCGGGCGACAAACCTTCAATCAAATCCACATCCGGTTTTTCCATGAGCTGCAAAAATTGCCGCGCATAGGCGGACAAAGATTCCACATAGCGCCGCTGTCCTTCGGCGTACAAGGTGTCAAAAGCCAATGAAGATTTACCCGAACCGGACAGGCCGGTAATCACCACCAATTTGTTGCGTGGCAGATCAAGACTAATGTTTTTAAGGTTGTGCGTGCGTGCGCCGCGAATTTTTATGCTATCCATGCGTGCCATTTATACCTATTTTCAAGGAAACGCTGATTAAGTCGGCGAGCGGGAAGAAGGGCAAGGCGCACGGCGCGCAGAAACCGCAATGTATGCGGTATACATGAGGATTTCGAGCACCGTGCAACGTAGCAATTCATCCGCGTAGACACCTAATCAGCGTTTCCTAACTGTGCTTCTATCTGGGTGGGAATCAACCTGCTAATATACGCCAATTCCTTTACATTCCAAACTCCCCAATACGCGCTCTTCCATGCCCAACTCCTCAATGCCAGCCCCACCGCTTACGCCAGACCTTACCGCCACGCCCAATTCAGACTCCATGAATCCCATTGAGCGTCGCGCCAGCATGGGGCTAGCCAGCATCTATGGCCTGCGTATGCTGGGGCTATTTATCATCCTGCCGGTTTTCGCAATTTACGCCACCGAGCGGCTACCTGGCGGGGAAAATAAAATGCTGGTCGGGCTGGCGTTAGGCGCATACGGGCTCACTCAGGCAATCCTGCAGATTCCCGCAGGTTGGCTGTCTGACCGCTACGGGCGAAAACCCGTCATCTTGATCGGCCTTATACTTTTTGCACTGGGCAGTTTTATCGCGGCATATGCAGATAATATTTACTGGGTGATCGCCGGGCGCATCATTCAAGGCGCAGGCGCGATCAACGCCGCCGTCATGGCGCTCACCGCCGACCTCACCCGCGAAGAACACCGCACCAAAGCCATGGCGATGATCGGCATTACCATCGGCATCACCTTCTCTATCTCGCTGGTGTTGTCCCCCGTGTTATATCAGGCAATCGATGTGCCGGGGATATTTGCGCTGACTGGTGTACTGGCCTTGCTCGCCATGTTGGTCGTCGTGTACGTTATTCCGAATCCGGCTATCACGCGCTTTCATTCCGAGATGGGGGTGAGCAGTAATCGTTTTGCCGAAGTGCTGCGCAACAAAGAATTATTGCGACTGGATTTCGGCATTTTTGCACTGCATGCGATATTAATGTCCGTGTTCATGCAAGTGCCATTCGTGCTGAAAAATAA
>JBEBGP010000341.1:0-2659 GCA_040081045.1 Candidatus Nitrotoga sp. | reverse complement strand
CATAAAAATTGGACATTTTTCCGGCTGGGCTGGCGCGTTTGCACTTTCCATCATCGTCATTCCTGTCGTGATTCGCACCACAGAAAATATGTTGCGGCTGGTGCCCAACACCTTGCGCGAAGCCGCCGCTGCGCTGGGTGCCCCGCAATGGAAAATTATTAATTTCGTGACTTTACGCGCAGCCCGCGCGGGCATACTCACGGGCATATTACTGGCCGTGGCACGCATCAGCGGGGAAACTGCACCCTTGTTATTTACCTCGCTCAATAACCAATTCTGGAACAGCGATTTGAATCAACCCATGGCGAATTTACCCGTCGTGATTTTCCAGTTTGCCATGAGCCCCTACGCCGATTGGCAAAGCCTGGCCTGGGCTGGTGCATTGCTGATCACTGCCAGCGTGCTCACACTTAACATACTGGCACGGGTGCTGTTTCGCCAAACCGCCCCCAGCCATTAAAATCCCATGCCTACTAACTCCTCAAAAATAACCAAGCCCAAACTAATCGTCCGTGATTTGAATTTTCACTACGGCACAGAGCGCGCACTTAAAGATGTCAACCTGACTGTTCAGGAAAAAATGGTCACCGCTTTTATCGGCCCGTCAGGATGCGGGAAGTCAACCCTGCTACGCACCTTTAATCGCATGTATGAACTGTATCCCAATCAAAAAGCTACGGGCGAAGTGTTGTTGGACGGGGAAAATATTCTCGACAAAAAACAGGATCTCAACATACTGCGCGCCAAGGTTGGCATGGTATTTCAAAAGCCCACGCCATTCCCCATGTCGATTTATGACAACATCGCCTTCGGAGTCAAACTGTATGAACGCCTGAGCCGTTACGATATGGATGAGCGGGTAGAGTGGGCGTTAAGCAAAGCCGCCCTATGGACAGAGGCCAAAGATAAACTCAAGAAAAATGGCACGAGCTTGTCCGGCGGACAACAACAACGCCTGTGTATTGCACGCGCCATTGCCGTGAAACCGCAGGTTTTATTGCTCGATGAACCGACCTCTGCGCTTGATCCTATTTCTACCGCGCACATCGAGAAGCTCATCAATGAACTGAAAACAGATTTCACCATCGTCATCGTTACCCACAACATGCAACAAGCAGCGCGCGTATCCGATTTCACGGCGTATATGTATTTGGGAAATTTAATTGAGTTCGGCGACACCAGTACGATCTTCACCAACCCCAAACATAAAGAAACAGAAGATTACATTACCGGACGATTTGGTTAAGTTCTGAGTCATTATTTTTTGTTACCTCACCTCGCGCACTTTTACATAAGCTGAATTTCAAAGAATCCAACGTTTCGTAAGAATGTGAACTTGAAACGGAGGACTAAGATGGAGAACCTACCGAAGACGCGGTTCCCGCCTGACCCAAGTTACAGCCGTAGCAATCGTAGGATAGGTTGCAACAAAGTCACGCGATTCTCTACGCGAGTAACCGCGTGAGAAATCGACAGAGCGCAGAGATAACCAATGACTTGGCTGTCGTTTTATAACAGCTTAATCAAATGGCTATGCAAAGCTACCCATCGTTCCTCTGTCAAACTCGTTGGGTATCCCACAAGGGGACAATGTCGCGGTGTTTATCCTGAGTGAAGCCGAAGGGATCAACCCAACACACCGAAAGTCACACGATCTTGTAATTTCGTCGCCGGATACCAGACAGTCGTGTCGTGCCGCAACCGACACAAAGCGGAACTTTAGATTTCTCCAAAGCAGTCGCATCTTCTATTTGTTTTGAATCGGGTATGAACCTCGATCCAGCAGCATGATGCCAGAGAAGCTAGCGGGTTCAGCCGCATTTAAATCGAGCTCAATGTCAACGCAGTCGTTGATTACAATCTTCCAGACTGCGGACAGCAGATGGGGAGAGCGAAATCTCGCCAATTCGATGTGTTCGAATCGACCCGAGAATCTACTCATGGGGACGGGCGGACGCAAAAGCCGAAGATACTGGCGCACTTGGTCGTTCGGGCTTGGGCTTCCGTGTACGAGGAGATTACGGATCAGGCGCACCTCCGCGAACCGAGGGGGCGGCCGTGACTGATCTGTCCAATCCTGACTAACTGATGCGGACTCGCAGATGGCATCAAGCATCACGAAACGTAATACCGGATCTTCCGTGTGGCGTGCGATGTCCCAAGCACTGAGCCTGAACTGGACAGCTTCGTTCGCCCAGCCGCAGTGACTCGGCGGCATCTGAACCTGATGATCCCATGCGGCGGAAACCCGAATTGTAATTGAGCCTGGTGAAGGTTCGGCATTTAGGGATTTTGCTCTTAGGAGCCTGCCCGTCAACGCATTTACTCGGGAAAGCTCGCGGCCAATCCATTGGCCGCCACGGTCCCGAAATTGGTCACTCTCCTCGTCGGGCGCGCGGTTGAGATTGAACTCTACTGATTCCCCCTGAATTCGACAGTCAGCTTGCGCGAGCAGAGAGGTCTCTGGTTCTCGAAGCCCAGGGACGGTGCAGCGAAATACATAGTGCGAAGTTGGATTTGGTTCCATGGGCATTGTCCGTGTTGTAACCACCTTGGATTTAGAACTTATCCGTAAATAATATTAACCTTCAACGGCACTTTGCGGAACGCGATGATGGCGGCGGCCAGATGATTCAGGCCGATGAAGCTGCGTTCCAGC
>JBEBGP010000299.1:0-10228 GCA_040081045.1 Candidatus Nitrotoga sp. | reverse complement strand
AGTTTTGTGTATGTAATTTTTGAGGATGGTACGGATATTTACTGGGCGCGTTCGCGTGTGCTGGAATATTTGAATTCTGCCGCACAACGATTTCCGGCGGGTGTAACGCCCGCGCTGGGGCCAGATGCCACGGGCGTGGGCTGGGTTTATCAATATGTTGTAATCAGCGCGCAGCACACGCTGGCTGAATTGCGTGCCATTCAAGATTGGTTCGTGCGCTATCAGCTTACCAAGGCGCATGGTGTGGCAGAAGTCGCCAGCATTGGTGGATTTGTCAAGCAATACCAGGTGGTGGTTGATCCGCGCAAATTGCGGGCGTATGGCATATCGCTGGCGCAAGTCAGCCGGCTTATTCGCGACAGCAATCGCGATGTCGGCGGGCGCGTGGTGGAGATGGCCGAAACAGAATACATGGTGCGCGGCATGGGATATTTGCGCGGCGTGGATGACTTAAAAGTGCTGGTGCTCAAAAGTGATCGCGGCGTGCCGGTGTTGCTGCGCGATGTGGCCCATATTGAACTGGGTCCGGATGAGCGGCGCGGCTTGACCGAATTAAACGGCGAGGGTGAAGCGGTGTCGGGAATTACCGTTGCGCGCTATGGGGAAAATGCGTTGGCGGTGATTGAAAATATCAAAGCAAAAATAAATGAGATCAGCAGCGGCTTGCCGGGTGGTGTCGAAATTCACGCGGTGTATGACCGCTCGGATTTAATTCATCGCGCAATTGAAACTTTGAACAAGACTCTGATCGAAGAGGCGATTATCGTGGCGTTGGTGTGCATGGTGTTTTTATTGCATGTTCGCAGCGCACTGGTGGCAATTGTGATGTTGCCAGTGGGCGTGTTGATCGCGTTCAGTTTGATGTACTGGCTCGGCATGAACTCCAACATCATGAGTTTGGGCGGCATTGCCATTGCCATAGGCGCAATGGTGGATGCGGCTATTGTGATGATAGAAAACGCGCATAAACATTTGGAACGGCTCCCTTCCCCATCCGGGGGAAGGGCTGGGGATGAGGGAGCGCACTTCGCATTACCCGACCATGCCAGAGCAGAGGCCATTCTCGCCGCCTGCAAAGAAGTCGGTCCGGCGTTATTTTTTTCGCTGCTCATTATCACCGTTTCTTTCCTGCCCGTCTTTACTTTAGAAGCACAGGAGGGGCGGCTTTTTTCGCCCCTGGCCTTTACCAAAACATTTTCCATGGCCGGCGCGGCATTGCTTTCGGTGACACTGGTACCGGTGCTGATGCTGCTTTTTATACGTGGAAAAATTATCCCGGAAAATAAAAATCCGGTGAATCGATTTCTTATTTCATCCTATCGCCCAATTATTCAGCAGGTCATGCTGTGGAAAAAAACCACGCTGGCACTCGCGCTATTTTTTATGGTGCTGACAATTTATCCGGCATCAAAACTCGGCAGTGAATTCATGCCAACCTTGAATGAGGGCACGTTGCTGTATATGCCGTCTTCTTTACCCGGCATGTCGGTGACCAAAGCTGCCGAGCTGATACAGACGCAGGACAAGATTATCAAGAGCTTTCCCGAAGTAGCCTCCGTCATGGGCAAAGCTGGCCGCGCCCAAACAGCAACTGACCCGGCACCGCTGGAAATGTTTGAGACGGTGATTAACCTCAAGCCGGAATCGGAATGGCGCGCGGGTATGCACACCGACAAACTGATTGCGGAACTCGATCAGGCCTTGCAATTTCCCGGTGTATCGAATGCCTGGACGATGCCGATCAAAGCGCGCATTGATATGTTGTCCACCGGCATACGCACGCCGATAGGTATTAAAGTTTTCGGTAAAAATTTGGCGGGCATAGAAGAAGTCGCGAAACAGGTTGAGGCTGCCGTTAAACAGGTTCCCGGCACCGGCAGTGCTTATGCCGAGCGCGTGACCGGCGGCTATTATTTGAACATTGCTCCAGATCGTTTACAGCTTGCGCGCTACGGGGTGTCAATAGATGAGATGCAGCAAGTGATTGCCACCGCGCTCGGCGGCGAAATAGTAACCACTACCGTGGAAGGGCTGGAAAGATTTGCGGTGACAGTGCGCTATCCGCGCGAACTGCGTGACAGCCCGCACATGATTGCCAGCCAGGTATTGGTGCCAATTGCCAATGGTGAAATGATCCCGTTGGGGCAATTGACAAAAATTGAAATCGTGCAAGGCGCACCTTCCATACGCACAGAAAACGCATTGCTGGTGGCGTATATATATGTTGATATCCGCGAGCGCGACATCGGCAGTTACGTGCGAGACGCGCAGCAAGCGGTGCGTGAGCAGGTGAAATTCCCGCCGGGATATTACGTCACCTGGAGCGGGCAGTTTGAATACATGGAACGCGCCGTCGCAAAATTAAAAATGGTCATTCCGTTAACGCTGCTGATTATTTTTCTGCTGCTGTATTTGAATTTCCGGCGCATCTCTGAAACATTGATTGTCATGTTATCCGTGCCGTTCGCGCTGATCGGTGGCGTGTGGCTGATGTGGCTGCTGAATTACAATATGAGCGTCGCCGTGGCAGTTGGCTTCATCGCGCTGGCTGGCGTGGCAGCAGAGACAGGTGTGGTAATGCTAATTTATCTGGATCATGCATGGAAAAAATTATGCGAACAACGCGAATCTTCAGGCAAGCAACCCACATCAGCAGATTTATACCAGGCCGTGATGGAGGGCGCGGTAGAGCGCGTGCGTCCAAAAATGATGACCGTGGTGGCGATTATGGCAGGCCTGTTACCTATCATGTGGAGCAGCGGCACAGGCTCGGAAGTCATGCGCCGCATCGCCGCGCCGATGGTGGGCGGAATGATTTCATCCACGATATTAACCTTGATTGTAATCCCCGCAATTTACGCGCTGGTTAAAAACCGCAGAAATGAAAGGAGTGCCGATGGTCAGATGAAGTAGTTTGAGTGGCAAAGTAGCACACATTATTTACCATTTATTTTAATCAACGAAAGGAATTATCATGAAATTGCATATTACATCAACTCTAATTGCCGGCCTGTTTGCAACAAACATTGCTATCGCGCAACACGCCGGCATGGAAGGCATGAAAGGTATGGAGGGAAAGAAGAGTGAGTCACAAGATACCGGAGGGGGGAAAATAAATCATCAAACTACCGGAATAGTGAAAGCCACGGATGCCAAAAAAGGAACCGTTTTGTTGGCACACGAAGCAGTCCCCAGTTTGAGTTGGCCCGCAATGACCATGGAATTTCGGGTAGAAAACCCTGCCTTGTTTAACAAGTTAATCAACGGCAATAAGGTGACGGTTGAGTTTATGCAGCAAGGTAAGGTGAGCGTAATTACCTCTGTGCGATAATTTGGTCTGTGGTAATAGTTGATTTCCTTGTGGCCTTGATTGTTACCTGGCGCGCTACGCAAAATCCGGACATTCTATTGCCATATTGACAATCCCCCTGCCCTAATTTTTCCGGGCCGAATTTACAAGGCTTCGCGATGTTGCGAGGGATATTTATTACGGGGCAGGTGGGGAAGGCTACGGAAGCCAGCCCTCCACTTGGGGGGATGTTTATTTGCTATTTTATCTTCCAAAGGGTACGGATCTAGTGAAAATGCTCTTGCCGCCATAGCAACAGACCTTGGAATAGGTGCTATCCTTTTTTCCCAGTTCTCAATAGCTCGTGCAGAACATCCTATCGCTTTTGCTGCCTGTTTTTGCGTAAATTTAAACCTTGCCCTAAATCTTATCAAGTCATTAGCATCCATTTGCATCCCTCCAAGTACAAGTATCAGTGCTGAGGGGCGATACTACAGCGGCAGACAGTGCCTGAAAATGTGGCATGATGTCGCGTGACATACTGCCGCATCTTGCACGCTACGTAAAATCCGGGCACTCTATCGTCATGCTGACCATCCCTCTGCTTGCCTCCGATTCTTCCGTGCTGAATTTGCAACGCCTGATGATGTTGCGGGGAGTGTTCATTGCGGGACAAATTCTGGCGGTGTGGGTGGCGAGTAGTGCGTTGGATGTGTCATTGTCATTGTTTGCCATCGGGATGATTATTGTGACGTATGCAATGCTTAATGCCTTGACCTGGTGGCGGCTCAGGCTGCCGCATACGGTAGTAGACGCGGAATTGTTCTGCCACTTGCTGCTGGATGTGGCAGTGTTGACGGGATTATTGTATCTGGCGGGTGGTTCGGAAAATCCGTTTGTGTCGCTGCTGCTGTTACCGCTCACCATTACAGTCACCGCTTTGCCGGGGCGGTATTCATGGGCGATGGCGGTGATTACAGTGGCCTGTTATTCATCGCTGATGGTATTTTATGTGCCCTTATCACACACCTCGATGTCACACGTTGCGGGTGATTTTGCCCTGCATGTGCTGGGCATGTGGTTCAACTTTGTGTTGAGCGTGGGTTTGATCACCTATTTTGTGATGCGAATGGGTAACACATTGCGTGAGCGCGATCGCGCCCTGGCGCAGGCGCGCGAAAATACGTTGCGCGATGAGCGGCTGGTGGCATTGGGCACGCTGGCAACAGGAGCGGCGCACGAGCTGGGTACCCCGCTGGCAACAATGGCGGTGCTGACCCGGGAAATGGAGCAGGAATTTGCCAATACCCCGGATGTGCGCAACAAATTGACCGTCTTGCGTGATCAGGTGATGCGCTGCAAAAGTATTTTATCGACCATGGCGGCATCTGCCGGACAAGTGCGTGCCGAGTCGGGACAGAAGTTTGCGCTTGATGATTATCTGCAGAATATTCTGCAACAATGGCAGGCAATGCGACCTGCGGTAATCGTGCAATATCATGCACACGGTACTCACCCTGCACCGTCCATTGTCGGAGATCAAACCTTGTCGCAGGCGATCATCAATATTTTAAATAATGCGGCGGACGCATCGCCGGATCAAGTAACGGTTGATGCACAGTGGAGTGTCAACGAATTGCGCATGGAAATTTGTGACCGTGGTACGGGTCTTACGCCCACAACACAGGCGCGTGCCGGACAGATGCTATTCACCACCAAGATATCTGACCAGGCTGGGGACGAAATGAGTGTGGGAGGATTGGGTTTGGGCCTGTTTCTCGCGCGCGCCACGCTCGGTCGTTTGGGCGGCAGTGTACAACTGCGTAGCCGTGAAGGCGGTGGTGCCTGCACATATGTGGTGTTGCCGCTTGCGCCATTAATAGCACTATCACCATCAATATAACCATGCTATGAGCGAGAATAATGATGAACCTCTGGATTATCGTCCCAGCTTGTTGCTGGTCGATGATGATTTGGTGTTCTGTCGGGTATTATCTGTGGCACTGACCAAACGCGGGTTTATGGTGAGTGTGGCACATCATGTGGAGGCGGCATTGCATCTGGCCACGCAGGATCCACCGGAATACGCTGTGGTTGACCTGAAAATGCCCGGACTCTCCGGTCTCGTGCTGGTAGAAAAGCTCACAGCACTGGATAGTCATACACGGATTGTGGTGCTCACGGGTTATGCCAGCATCGCTACAGCTGTCGAAGCCATCAAACTTGGCGCAATTCATTATCTGACCAAGCCTGCGGACGCTGATGAAATTGTGCAGGCATTTCGTAGCACAGCAGGTGATCCCGCCATGTCCGTCGCAGAAGCACCACTGTCCATTGATCGGCTGGAATGGGAACATATCCAGAAGGTATTGCTGGAATGCCAGAGCAACATTTCTGCCACCGCACGACGACTGGGTATGCATCGGCGCACCCTGCAGCGCAAGTTGCAAAAGTATCCGGCGCGCCGGTGAAACAAAACGGCTTGATAAAAAAGTACGCTATCCCCGCTCAATCAGGGTCATCGTCTTCCTTGTTCACAAAATCCCTGTCCCGCAGGATTCCGACAACGCAGACAACATCGGCTCGCCAGATGCAGCAACCACCATAGCCAATAACGAGAAGGAAGTTTTGAATTGACCCCTCGAGTGTAACTATCAAGCTTCTCGAAGAAATAATTCCATTTCTAATTCATAAGTGAATTTAAAAGCGCCGCCATGATCCATGGCCACGAACCAATTGATTTCACATTATTGGGATTTTCTTCGAGAGTTTTCAGTGCCCAAACCAAGTGATCTTCCAAAGCATCAAGGCTTTTAAAAACCCGGTTACAGAAGAATTTTTCACGGTGTCAATTTCTCAAGCTCGCCAGAGCTTAGAGAATTGCTCACCTTTGGCGCAATTCATCCCACACGTGTTCGATTGGATTGAGCTCTGGGGCGTAGGGAGGCAGTTTTAAGAGGTAAATTATTATCTGGTGCTTTCAGTGTAACACTCCGGTGCCAGCCCGCCCCGTCGATCACCATCACGATGCGCTCATCGGGGTAGCGTGCCGAAACTTCATTGAGGAACAACTGCATGCAGTCGGTGTTGACATGCGGCAGAATCAGGCTGTCGAGTTTTCCTGTGCCGGCATTCACCGCGCCATAGGCGTAGATGTATTCATGAGTGAGCATGCCTTGGCAAATTGGGCGCACTGGCGCAGGCGCCCAGCAGCGGCGCACATCCGAGATGCGCCCAAAGCGCGCCTCGTCCTGGAACATCAACTTGATTTCTTTTCTTTGCCCCCAGTCTTGGTGAATTTCTGTAAGCGTTTCGGGGAGTTTTTTTTCCACTCTTGCTGAGCCACTGGATCGCTTTGAGGGTGGCGCTTGTCGGGTGCAAGTTTTCTCCAGCTGTGGCGGTGCAGCAAGTTGTAGGCCGAAGCCAGTGCTACGACTCGCCCCAACCGCTTATCCAGCGCCGCTTTGATTTGGCCGACCACAAGCACTCCACCGGTGGCGGCTTGCTCAAAAAATGGCGCCAAAAACTCGCGTTCTTCTTCCACGCTCATATTCTGGCGCCGGCGCCCACCAGGCGTTGGTACATCGGATGCCCCTGCAATTTGACCACGCATGAAGCGACGGCGTAATTGACAGGCCCAGCCTTGAGAAACGCCAATAACCTGAGCGGTGTCAGTCAAGCTCATCGCGTGATCCAACGGCAAAACAACCGCCTGCGCTTGACGCAACTGCCCCACAGTCAGGGCTGAGGCTATTGCCTCGCGAGCACGAATCAGGATTTCATCATTTCCACTGGCTGGACGTGACATAACTTTCTCCATCTGGGTTAATGGAGCGTAATTATTACATTAATGAATTAGAAATGGAATAAGGTAATCAAAGGGGTGTGGCAAAGCTGTGATGTCAAGACCTGACCCATTGTTTGTTCCCAGATAAAACGTGGGCTATGTTACCCCAACTTTAAAACATATTTTAATATTATTGTGTACATTGACGCTCAGCATTTCATCTGTGCACAATGCAACTATTAAACAATACTTTTCCCTAGTTAATTTTTTTGTATTAATTTCTCGGCCATGAATAACCTGATTCACTATGACTTTCGCATTGACACTTGGAAGCCCGAAACGCTTCCAATGGCTAGGCTTGCCGAATATTTGGCAAAACTATCGGCAATGTTTGGTCACAAGGAACACGTACACTTTTTGAAGGTTCGCAAAGGTAGTGCAATCCCAGAAATTACTGTTGATTACGAAGCCGCTCCCAAAGTGGCAGCACGCCTTCGTCTTGTAGGAACCCCCAATGCCCCTCCAGAATTAGAGCGAGCTAATCAAGAAGTAAATCGAATGTTGCGCGTAGATAATGCCTCGGCTACCCTGAAAATTAAGCATGGCGAAAATGTTCTAGTTTTCCCTGGTAAAAAAATGCCACTTGCCGAAGAAGTGGTTGTTTACGAGCAGGGTAGTCTGGATGGAGTCATTATTCGCGTTGGCGGAAGGGATGACTCGGTACCAATATGGATTGAGGGTGAAGGTAAAGTTATCTATAAATGCTGGGCTAATCGGGACATAGCTCGCCAGTTAGCACCATATTATTTAAGTACCCCTGTGCGCGTAACTGGTAGCGGAGAGTGGTGTCGCACCCCTGAACGGAAATGGGAACTTGAAGATTTTCAGATTAAAAGTTTTGAAATTGTTGAGGACAGGCTGTTAGAAGATGTCATCAACAATCTGCGACAAATAAAGGAAAACCTATGGAACGAAATGGATGATCCACAGGCTGAGCTTAGAAAGTTGCGAGGCAATTAATGGCCATTGCTTTTGATGCCACGATACTAATAGACCTGTTTAATCCCCATCTCAAAGGTGATCGGCGCACAAAACTTGACCATCTGGTAGCAGAGCTACAAAAGAAACGAACCAAAATACTAATTCCCACCCCAGCACTCACTGAGTTAATGGTGCGTGCTGGCAAAGCGCGAGAAGAGCTTTATCTAAAGCTTTCAGGAAAATCTCCCTTCCAAATTACCCCGTTTGATTCAAGGGCTGCGATGGAATGTGCATTATTGCTTGAAGATGCTTTTAGCGCTGGCGAAAAACGGAAATTAACAAAAACGAAATTTAAGTTTGACTGGCAAATTGTCGCAATAGCAGCATCCCACGATGCAACGATTATCTATTCAGATGACCCTGATATTGAACGGTATGGAAAACGTGCAAATCTTGGTGTAATTAAAACAGATGATTTACCACTCCCTGCTTCAGCAGCACAAGGAAGTTTCGAATTGACACCTCGAACGTAATTTCCAAGCTTCACGGAGAAATTAAGGGATCCACAGCTGTTACATTTCACATCCACTCTACTGAGATTATATACAAACTGTAGTTTAGTCTTAAATTTCAACCCGCAATCTTCACCGAATAATTTTCCCCAACACCTTTGATTGTCGCTTGCTTCTATAATCCTGCCACTTGCATTTGATTTCCGTAAGAGGAGTTTTTGAAACCCCCCAATTAAAAGCAAAGGATCAATCATCAGCGCCCCCACTTCTCACATTACCAGACGATTATCTTCTCTGCGCGACCTGCTGCCTTTTCTGCGTCCATACCGCAAGCAGGTACTGCTGGCTTTTTTATTGTTGAGTTTTGCGTCGGCGACGGTGTTGATATTGCCCCTAGCGTTTCGCGATTTGGTTGATTTCAGTTTCGGGCAGGTTAAAAATCCTGATGGCACTTTACCCGGTGGTGCGCTGATAAGCACGCAGAGTTTAGACGGGCATTTTGCCGTGCTATTTGGATTGGCGAGTTTGTGGGCACTGACAGTAGCGGCGCGCTATTACATGGTGAGCTGGGTGGGCGAGCGTGTCACGGTGGATTTACGCAGCGCAGTGTATGCGCGGGTGTTAAGGCAATCACCGCAATTTTTTGAGACGCTGCAGACAGGAGAGGTGTTGTCGCGGTTGACGGGTGACACGATACTGATTCAGACGGTGGTGGGCAGCTCGATTTCGATGGGACTGCGGAGTTTATTCCAATTCATCGGCGGCATGGTGATGCTGGCGGTGACCAGCCTTTATTTGTTCTCGCTGAATCTCGGTCTGATGATTTTATTGACGCTACCGATTATTTTGATTGGTCGCCGGGTGCGAAAACTCTCACGCGAATCGCAGGATAAGATTGCCGACTCTTCGGCACTGGCCGGAGAAATTTTAAACGCAGTGCCGACCGTGCAAGCCTACACGCAGGAGGAGCGCGAGACGCAGCGTTTTGCCGATAGCGCGGAGTTAAGTTTTATTGTGGCGATTCGCCGCATTCGCGTACGCGCTTTTTTGACGGCGCTGATTATTACCGCCGTGATGGGCGCAATTATTTTCGTATTATGGGTGGGTGCAAATCAAGTGCGCGAAGGCAGCATGACGATCGGCGAGCTTGCTTCGTTCATTCTATACGCCGCACTGGTAGCGGGTGGTGTGGGTACGATGGCGGAAGTGTGGGGCGATCTGATGCGCGCAGCGGGGGCGACTGAACGGCTGCTGGAATTGTTGCGCGCGGAATCCGCTATTCAAGACCCTGCTGTCACAAAACTGGGTGGCTCAAAACCGGGGGGCATAAAATCTGACCCCGCGGCATCTGCCATGCCGCAGACCACCCCGCAAATGCAGGTGGCGATACGCTTTGAACAGGTCAGTTTCCGTTATCCATCGCGCTTGCAAACCGCCGCGCTGAATAATATTTCACTCGACATTGCACCCGGCGAAAGTGTCGCGCTGATCGGACCTTCCGGTGCGGGCAAGACCACGTTGTTTCAATTACTGCTGCGTTTTTATGATGTGAGCGAGGGCATTATCCACCTCAACGGGCAGGATATACGCCAGCTTGCGCTGCACGACCTGCGCGATAAAATTGCCATCGTTCCGCAAGACGCGGTGATTTTTTCAGCC
>JBEBGP010000320.1:0-2699 GCA_040081045.1 Candidatus Nitrotoga sp. | reverse complement strand
TAACGGTCCAATTAATAAGATTGACAAGTAATCAGCTCATGCACTGGTATCGATTAATATCAGTACGAATATACGTCAACTGACTACGTGTCATTGAAGTCAAGCAGTTTCGCGGATACAGGGGTTTTGCTCCGTTCAAAAAACTTTTTTAGCTTGGGAACATGTTCAAATGACTTTGCTTGCAGTATTTGATCGATGACTGACCTATCGCCCAATGCATATTTCCACTCCCCCATACTTTCTTTACGCACAACCACCCCGACATTAAATAGAGCATCAACAACATCAAAGATCGTGCGGTCATCGCAGGGCGGTTTGGGGAAGCCTCCTTTGGGTATATCGTCTTTCCAAAGAAAGTTCTTGTTTAAAGCGGTGCCACCCGATTTTCCCATCCTATCAAGCTTTCGGACGATCAAGTAGGCGGTCAATTCGCGGAGTGCAATATACGGTTCTCCATGGTCATAAGCAAGCCTTGCTGCTTCGCATGCATGCCAGATGTCCGTGTCTGATATGGGGTTAATGGGGAATACCGAAGCCCTTCGCTGTATCATTGTCTTAAAGCGATCGAACGTCCTCATTTGTACCTTTTGAATGACGATTACCGGACCGAGATTACGATTTACCACGTCATGCCACGTGGGCACGTCAAAATTTCCCTGGTCATCAAATACATGTGTGTGAAACTGGCAACTGCTCCAGCTTGCGTCACCCCGAAGGAGCAAATGTACGGTGGCAATCCATTCGGTCAAATGGGGTGCAGATCTGTCACCGGGACGAAAAATGTGCAGGTGTGGAAGGGGCATTTTAAGACTTCCACAACGCTTAGCTATTCAATAAGTCAGGCCGCGAAATCGCGAGCATTGTCCGCATGGGCACTCTAAAGTCAAGTAAATCTTCAGTGGACATTTGACTAATCGCGGATAAAAGTATTCTTCTTAGCTCATTTTGCCCTGCTGATTGTTGTGACCGACTTCCGCCAATTCCACCATGTTCGTATACTAAACCAAGGTTCAGCCGTTGGTCGCATCTCCATCGTTCAACATACGATATGATCTGCCGTGAACGTGCACGTTTCCATTCGAGCAAAATACGAGGATCAATGTCTGAGAGTACCTTAGGTAATTCAGAGTACCATCGCGCCGAATTGAGAGCACTTTTGACTTCGGAGTTTTCACCGAGCGCATTAGACTCGACGAAGCTTTCCGCAAACGTCTTTTGTTCTGATTGGGGAACCTTAGGAATTTCAAGCCAGTCCCCTGAGAGTGGGTCCTGAATGCCCACGCGAACCTCACCGGTAACACGATTTAGGTAACGATTGCCCAGTGGAAGCTCCGCTATAAATGCAAACCAAACTTGGTTTCGCAATTTATTGAACTGAAACGTGTCGGAATCCTTTGGCATTTCGACCTTTTCTTCAATTGACGAACTCGATAGCCAAAGCGAATATGCTTGCTTTGAATTTGTTCCTGTCCGGATCATCCCTTGTTTCTCTAGTTCTTGCAAAACATCCTTGAACTTGGCAAAACCAAATGCTGTATGATCAGAGCCTAAGTGAAGCTTTGCCAAGTAAGCCACTGCCGCCACTGGCATGCTTCCACTTTCGTCGTTTGACCGAAATGTCTTTCTGATTACGCTCAGAACCTCATTCAAATACTCACTCTTGGTCATTCTAAGTCTCCCAAATGGCAAAAAGAAAGACCCCCTAAGAATATCTAGGGAGTCTTAAAAAATGATTCACTTGGCAAGAACCGGAATACGGAACTTAGGTTGTCCTGCGAAAAGAGATGCTTGCACGTCACCCCGTCAGGACAACTCCGCTCATCCAGGCTTTCCCCCGAGGGCAAACTGATCCCAGAGAGGTCCGCTGATAAGAGTATCGGTTGCGAGGTGGGTTGTGTCAAGAGGTAACTTGGAAAAATAATACCTGCGGCATGTCAGGAGTGTGCTTTTCTGGTCTTTGAAAGCCGAAGCTTGCCATTCGAGGGGGTGAGGTGACACGGTGACTGGATAGCATGTGGCGGCCAACTCCTATGATGGGGTAAGCGGGAGGGCTTTGAGTGTGCGGTTTGTAGTGATTGCAGATCACCTATTTGCACCCGAATATTGAACGATAATTGCGTGGACTTGTTTAGTATCGGGTAGCTCCGATTACTCTATTTGCATATCATAAGTGTAATTTCTCGCTAGTTGGCGATTAGATGAGGTGTGTCATCTAGAGTGTGAGCGAATGATTGGCGTTGCGTTCGCAAAATCGCGTGCATGGGCTTGCCAAAAACCCGCAGACCTACATTTCTACGGCCTCCCTTATCGCCCAATCCTCCGAATCACGATGCTCCGACTCAAACAACTTACGAGCCTGCTCGACCATAGCCGGCTCACCCTTGGAAAGATCGCGTGACTCGCTCGGATCGTTTTGCAGATCGAACAATTGCACCGGCGCGGAACGGTGACGCAACCGAATCGCTTTCCAGCGACCGTCGATCAATACCGCTTGGCTGTAGCCCCGTTCGTGAAACTCCCAATACAACGTGCGCGACTTGGGCCAAGCGGTCGATTCGCCACGCAATGGTTTTGCAAAACTCTGGCCGTCGACGGGCACCGTCGCCGTCGTGCCGGCCAAGGGCAAGGCCGAGTTGTACATCGATGCGCGCAAGATCAACGCTGAGGCCGCCGCGCATCTGGCCCAAGTCGCGCGCATT
>JBEBGP010000013.1:0-2703 GCA_040081045.1 Candidatus Nitrotoga sp. | reverse complement strand
GCGCGCAAATGGAGGTCGGGCTGTGTCTTTTTTACAGCAGCTTCAAGCAACTTTGCGGGCAATTCGGTATCGCTTATGGCCAGCCCATTCCAATGCAAAGTGCCTTGTGCATCGAGCGCAAGCACAACGGTTTCCGGTATTTCCACATGGGTTTGTGCAGTCACTTGGGGCAGGTCAATTTTGATTGATTGGGTCAACAGCGGCGCGGTGATTATAAAAACAACCAACAGTACCAACATGACATCAATAAGCGGGATCATGTTAATTTCCGCCAGCGGTTGCTGCTCATGAGTGTCGTCACCAAAAGTCATGAAGTCGCACCCGCTTGTTTAACGGGTAAAGACTCGACTTTATTGCGGACAGCAAAATGCCGTGTGTTTATTCGTGCCCCCGTGGTGAGATAGGCATGCAAGTCGTACGCCAGTGAATCCAGATGAAACAACGCTACGCGATTGCTGCGCACGAGTGCGTTGTATCCCAGTACGGCAGGAATAGCGACCACCAAACCTGCTGCAGTCATTATTAACGCCTCTCCCAGAGGGCCCGCCACCGCATCTATACTGTTCTGCCCACTTGCACCAATGTTAATGAGCGCATGATAAATTCCCCAAACCGTGCCAAATAATCCGACAAATGGCGCTGTTCCGGCAATGGAAGCCAGCATAGTCAATCCGGATTCCAGTCGTGCTGTCTCAAGCGCAATGGCGCGTCGCAGGGCGCGCGTAACAAACTCACTCAAGGTTACCCCCTCGTCTGGTTTGTTTGTTTGCTCGCCAGGTACATATTCACGGTAATGGGCAGTGGCATCTATGCCTTGTCGAGCCATGCGCGCAAATGAATCTGCCCCCGCACGCTGTTCCAGACTGAGTGATGCTGCCGCAAAGGAAGGTGCGCCCCAAAAAATATCCAAAGACTGTGCCATTAACCTGTTGGCTCGCCACCGCTGAATAAATTTGGTTAATATCAAATACCAAGTTATGACAGACATGAGCAAGAGCAGTAGTATCACCACAAAAGAGGCTGCATCAGCCTGCTGAATAAACATGAACAACCCAGAAGATTCGCCTGTTTGCATTACATTAACCTGCTAAAGAAAATTTGATCGGTACAACGGCCCATGAATTAATTACCTGTTTGCCCTGCCGCGCGGGAATAAATCGCCATTGTTTAACTGCTGTAATACCTGCCTGATCCAGCCGTGAATAACCGCTGCTGTCCTTAACCACCACGTGCATCGCATAGCCATCAGCATGTACCTGCACGTGCAGGTAAACAGTCCCTTCTTCGCGCAAGCGAGATGACAGCATCGGATACTGGGGAGCCGGATTATGCAGATAATCTGCATCAAAGCGCGCTGCAACCACTTCCACAGCACTCGACTCTTGAACAGGATTCAGTTCTTGAACAGCACTTAACTCTTGAACAGCACCGGGTTCTTGAATAGGACTCGGCTCTGGAGCCGAAGCTGTTGCTACAGGGGGTTGAACAGTCTCGGTGCTGACAGGCAAGTCGTTGGAAGTCAAATCGACAACCTCTGGCTGAACTATTGCTTTCGGTGCATCTGCCTCAGGTGCGGAACTGGATTTTTTGGGGGGGAAATCTTTTTTGGTTTGATTTACTGGGTTTTCATTTTTCCCTTCCGGCAATGTTAATAAGCTCATCGTAATTGGGCTGGATGTTGCATTGGGCGGGATAACTGGCATCTCTCGCTGGGTCACCCACCCGAGCGCGCCGGCATGGGTGGCAACAACTATAAACAGTACAAAAATTTGAGTGCGGAATCGAAGGTTCATTATCAAACTAAATGACACAAAATAAACAAATAAAAATGAATTTATTTGGCAATCGGCTTGCGCGAGCGATTAGCCCATTTCATACCGATACCAATGCTGACCAGCGTAACCATATAAAACACCATCTGCATCCCGGTCGGGCGCGAGTTATAGCCGATCAAACTATGCAACAACATGCCAGGCAAGCTCTTTTCTGAAAGTATCGCTGAAGTGTCCCACAACGGCGTAACAAGACCGGGTAGCAAATCGGCCTGAACCAAAAAGTGTGCAGACTGCGAAGCCATGCCGGCAGCCAGCAACAACACCAATATTCCCGTTGCAGTGAAAAACCAGCGCATCGGAATACGCAGCAGTCCCGCATAAATCGTATAGCCCACGGCAACGCCAACCAGCACCCCGACCAAACCTCCAAGCAGCATCGAAAATTGTCCCTCCCCATTAGAGGCGGCGATACCATGAAGGAACAAAACAGTTTCAGAGCCTTCTCTGAGAACCGCGAGACCCACGATGATTAACAGAATAGAACACTCATTATTACCATCGGTAATTTTTTTACCGATGGATTTTGCATTCGCAGCCAATGCCGCCCCGTGTGATGACATCCAGATGTTATGCCACGCCAGCATTAACACCGCAGCACCCAACACGGTAGCATTGAAAATTTCCTGGCCCACACCGCTCGCCAATGATCCAATGACATCCGTAAACATCGCCACAATGCCCGCGCCAATCAACCCGATCAATACGCCGGCAACCAACCAGCCCCGACTATTGGGAACGGTGCGGGTTGCGGCGGCGAGTATGCCAATAATGAGAGAGGCTTCCAGCACCTCTCGAAAAACAATGACAGCGGTTCCAAACATGAGCGACTTCTCCTATCGAACCCCTTATTTAACGATGATGACACCCC
>JBEBGP010000027.1:0-2709 GCA_040081045.1 Candidatus Nitrotoga sp. | reverse complement strand
TTTTCATGTCCCTCGTTTTACCTCTCCTTTGATAACTCATCAAAGGTTTTATCGCTATCATTAAGCATGGCACTTTTGCCGGTGAATTCCTGCCAGCGCCGCACAATCACGTCGGCGTATTTTGGATCGAGTTCGACCAGCCGCGCGCTGCGTCCGGTTTTCTCGCACGCGATCATCGTAGTACCGGAGCCACCGAAACTATCGAGCACGATATCGCGGCTTTTGCTGCTGTTGGTGATGGCGCGTTCCACCAGCGCCACCGGCTTCATAGTCGGGTGCAGATCGTTGACGGTGGGCTTATCGACAAACCACACATCGCCCTGATCACGCGCGCCGCACCAGAAATGCTTGTTACCTTCCTTCCAACCGTAAAGGATCGGTTCGTACTGGCGCTGATAATCAGCACGCCCCATCGTGAATGTGTTTTTTGCCCATATCACGAAGGTCGACCAGTGACCTCCGGCTTCGCGGAAAGCCTTTTGCAGCGTGTCGAGCTCGGAGGAGGACATACAGATATACACGCCGCCCTTCGTAACATCGAGTATGTTGACGCATGCCTTCACCAGGAATGCGTAAAAATCCTCACCGAGATTATCATTCTTAATCGTTCGATTATTGCCGCGCACCTTATCTTTCATCGAGGCACCATAATTGACATTGTAAGGCGGATCGGTGAACGTCATATCCGCCAGCACGCCGTCCATCAGCTTGTCGATAGCGGCACGGTCGGTGGAGTCGCCGCACAGCAAACGGTGATTGCCGCACACCCACACATCGCCCGCTTGGGAGATTGCCTTCTCCTGTACTTCGGGAATGGCGTCATCGTCGGTCAGGCCGTCACCGGCATCACCGGCAAGGAGCTTGTCGAGCTCGTCGGGATCGAATCCAGTGATATCGAGGTCGTAACCCATGTCGCGGATTTCGCTGAGTTCAATGGCGAGCAACTCGTCGATCCACTCTGCTTCTTCGTGCGTGCGGTTATCGGCGAGGCGATACGCCTTGATCTGCGCGGGCGTAAGGTCATCGGCGATCTTGACCGGAAGTTCTTTCATGCCCAGCTGCTGCGCCGCAAGCAAGCGCGTGTGACCAGCCACGACAACGTAGTCGGTGTCCACGACGATAGGCTGCTGCCAGCCGAACTCTTTGATGCTGCCTGCTACCTTTGCTACCGCATGTTCGTTGCGGCGCGGGTTGCGTGCGTAGGGAATAATCTTTTCAATAGGTACGGTTTCAATACGCATGATACTGTTTTTCCTTTCAGAAATAGGCATTTCGCCCCCATTTCGTTTTCCAAAATGGTGTTTTGTTGTTAAATCAATGAGTTACATCGAAAAAAACGAAACGAAGTCGATGCCGGAAACTTTTGGCTGGCGGAAGGCCGCGCCTTGCGCCCCCGCATACAAACTTCGCCGGAAGGACCCTGCGATTGACCGCGCAAAGTGGCTGTGGCTGCGGCTTTCAGGCGGTGTGGCTGCCGCGCCGCACATCGACCTCAGCCAAAGTGTCGTGGTCTTTCAATAGCTTGTGCAGTTTTTGTGTGTTTGTGTGCAGGTTTTTGCTTCTCGTGTGCAACTTCCGACCAAAAATGTGCACCGACCTTTGGGATCGGTGCAGAGGGAGGTGTCAATCACAGGGAGGATGGAGATGCAAAGACAGAAACTTAAACGCACTTCGCGGGATTCTATGTAAACTCATAACATTCATGTCGACATGCTGTCAAGAAAAACTCTTTATATTCAGTTGGTTGCATTTCATTCCCTGTCTAGTCGCCTCCCATTTGTGTCAAGCATCAGGCAAACGGGTGGCTGCGCTTGCTTTCGCGTTTGGAGAGCCTACGATACGCTTCAACGAGTTCGTCCAGTGCCTCACGCAAACGTGTGATGCCATAGCCTCTGTACCAACGATGCGCCTGTTCGTAATCGACGATGCCGCTTTCCTCACAGCAAATGGCTTCAACAATCTCCTGCGAGACGCGGCTGAGTTCCTTCATCACACGCGTGTGCTGGTGGATGGCGTGCATGATGCTCTCGGTGGGGTCCATGCCCACGTTGATGCTGCTCTCCACGCGGATGCCGTCCAGCGGCATGGACAGTTTGTGGAAAGTGCGTTCGTAATTGCACGACAGCCGGTCGGCGGCGCGGAACTGATCCTCGCTAATGCCGCGCCGGTACTGCTCACCGATGCCACGATCACGGTCGATGCAATACATCCGGTGATAATCATCGATAGGACGCCTGTTTCTGACTCGCTTGGTGTGGCTACCCTGATCGGTTTTTACCTTCTCCAGCGGGTGTTTGGCTTGGAATTCAGGGGTAGGTTCAACCACCTCCAGCCCTGGATGTTGTGTCACCGGCTTTGCCGCTTGCTTCCCTTGCCGAGCCTTCTTTCTTTTTCTACTCATCACCGCCTCCTTTGATTTTTTTCAACAATTCATTTGCAAAATATTTCCAGCTTTTTGGCGGCTCGTGATGGCCTTCCACGTTGCGCTTCAGCATCGATCTGACGGTCGGAAGGATGTCACGGAACGGGTGTGCGCCACGCTGCATCCAGCCATGAATCACGCCAAAATCCTGCGGCGGTGAGAGTTTTAGGTCGGTGAAAGCGTCCACCAGCTCATTGCTAAATTCTGTGGCTTCTTCGGGCGAAAAATCGCACTCAAAACTGAGTTTTTTCCACGTTTCCGCCGACGCAATCTCAGATCTTTTATCT
>JBEBGP010000056.1:0-10341 GCA_040081045.1 Candidatus Nitrotoga sp. | reverse complement strand
GTTGATAATATGCGCGAGCTGTTGGAGGGTGCGCTGTATTTGCCGACCAGCGGGCGTTTCAAGGTGTACATCATTGATGAAGTGCATATGTTGTCGAAGGCGGCTTTCAATGCCATGTTGAAAACGCTGGAAGAGCCGCCCACGCATGTGAAATTTATTCTCGCCACGACCGATCCCCAAAAAATTCCCGTGACTGTGTTGTCGCGTTGCTTGCAGTTTAATTTGAAGCAACTGCCTGCACCGATGATTTTGACGCATTTGCAGTATGTGTTGGGCCGGGAAAATATTCCGTTTGAATCTGCGGCGTGCGCGCTGATTGCCCGTGCGGCTCAGGGCAGTATGCGCGATGCCCTGAGTTTGCTGGATCAGGCGATTGCCTATTCCGATTCGCAGGTGGATGAAGAGGTTGTACGGAATATGTTGGGCGCGATTGATCAACAATATTTATATGATTTGTTGCGCGCGCTGCTGGCGCGCGATGGGGTGGGTTTGTTGGCGGTGGCGGATAATATGACCAGCCGTAGTTTGCCATTTGATGTGGCTTTGCAGGATTTTGCTACTTTGTTGCATCGTATCGCGTTGATTCAAACCGTGCCTGCGGCAATGGCGGAGGAAGAAACGGAGCGCGAGATTTTGCAGGATTTGGCGCAGCGCTTTAGCGCGGAAGAAATTCAGTTGTATTACCAAATTGCTATTCATGGGCGCAATGAAATTGAGCTTGCGCCGGACGAGTACGCGGGTTTTACCATGACCTTGCTGCGCATGCTGGCATTTATGCCGGTGACCACCGGCGCAGTCGTTTCGCCGCCAGTTCATTCGGCACCAGTAGCTGCACCCAAGGCCGCGATGAGTAAGCCACCGGCGCAACAATTGGCGCACTCTGCACAAGTCAATCAGCCCGCATCCAAAATGGAAAACCAGCCATTGAGTGTATCTGCAGATGTTGCTGTGGAGCATTCTGCGTCGGGCATGGATTGGTCGGCATTACTGGGGCAGATCAATGTGCAGGGCATGGCGCGCGAGTTGGCAAGACACTGCACAATGGAAAGTTTCATGGGTGGCAAGTTGTCATTAAATTTGTCGCCGCAGCACAAGCATTTGTTGGCCAATAAAGCGGCGCATGAAAAATTGCAGGCCACGTTGGCAGAATATTTGGCGCAGCCTGTGCGCTTGCAAGTTGTGTTGAGCAAGGGTAATGATGCTATTACGCCTGCGGCGGCTGAAAAAAATATGCAGGATATGCGCCAGCAGCAAGCGGTGGAATCTATTATGCAGGATGTCTTTGTATTGGACGCGCAAGTTCAACTGGGCGCACAGGTTTTGACCGAATCGCTGAAGCCGGTTTAAAAACACGGTGTATAACGCATATATATGTCGTCACAGTTTTTGTTTGCAACTTAATTTGGGAATTTTAATTTTTAGAAATATGCCGGGAAATATAAAAAAGGAGATGAAATTATGATGAAAGGCGGCTTGGCTGGAATGATGAAACAGGCTCAGCAGATGCAGCAGAATATGAAAAAGGCGCAAGATGAATTGGCGCATGTGGAGGTTGAAGGGCAGGCTGGCTCGGGTGCGGTGAAAGTGGTGATGACTTGTGCGCATGAAGTGCGGCGCGTGATGCTGGCTGACAGTTTATTGGCTGACGATAAAGAGATGTTGGAGGATTTGATCGTGGCCGCAATGAATGATGCAGTGAAGCAGGCAGCGGCGGTCAGCAAACAGAAGATGAGTGGATTTACCGCAGGCATGAATTTGCCGCCGGGTATGAATCTGCCATTTTGAGTTCAGCCATTCAGGCATGAGCACGCTCTCCAGTTTGGATGAAATGATTAGTGCACTGCGCTGCCTGCCGGGCGTGGGTCCCAAGTCCGCTCAGCGCATGGCGTATCATTTGTTGCAGCGCGATAAAGCGGGCGCGTTGCGTTTGTCGCAGGCGCTTGAAAATGCCGTTGCGGGCATACACCATTGCGCCAAATGCAATAATTTTTGCGAGGAAGAAATATGCTCTTTGTGCCGTTCGCCCAAGCGCGACGCCGGCTTGCTATGTGTGGTGGAAATGCCGGCTGATTTGTTGATGATGGAGCAGGCGCAATGTTATTGGGGTATGTACTTTGTGTTGATGGGGCGGCTGTCTCCGTTGGATGGTATCGGTGCGCGTGAATTGCATCTGGAGCGGCTGGTCAAGCGCGCATCCGAGCAAACGTGCGAAGTGATTCTCGCTACCAATTTTACAGTGGAGGGCGACGCGACCGCGCACTATATTGCCACTTTGCTGTATGCTCAGGGCATCAAGGTATCGCGCATTGCGCGTGGTTTGCCGGTTGGCGGTGAGCTTGAATACGTGGACAGTGGCACCTTGGCGCAGGCGGTGCTGGAGCGGCGTGAAGTAAACGGGTAAGAGTATGCAAAGCAAGTTGGGAAGTCAAAACGGCGGTTATTTGCCGGATGATCAGTTATTGGGTGAATCGTCAGCGGGAGAACGCCTGCAAAAGGTGCTGGCGCAGGCGGGTTTAGGTTCGCGTCGTACCATGGAAGAATGGATCACAGCCGGGCGGGTCACTCTTAATGGAGAACCGGCCACGCTAGGTATGCGCGTGAATGCAGGGGATACGGTGCGGGTTGATAAACGCATTGTTAAATGGCGGGAGCAAGGTGGCGGTTTGCCACGGGTGCTGCTATATCACAAGCAGGAGGGCGAGATAGTCAGTCGTGATGACCCTGGCAATCGCGTGAGTGTATTTGATAAATTGCCTAAATTGCGAGGGATGAAATGGATAGCCATAGGCCGTTTGGATTTTAATACCAGTGGCTTGCTTATTTTTACCACATCCGGCGACCTGGCCAATCGATTGATGCATCCGCGTTTTGAGGTAGAGCGCGAATATGCAGTGCGTGTGCAGGGCAGTTTGAGCGGACAGCAAATACAGCAGTTGTTGACAGATGGCGTGATGCTGGAAGATGGCCTGGTGAAATTTGACAAACTGACCGATGAAGGTGGGGAGGGCTACAATCACTGGTACCGTTTGATTTTGAAGGAAGGCCGCAACCGCGTGGTGCGCAGAACATTTGAGGCACTGGGATTGACAATTAGCCGTTTGATGCGGGTGCGTTTCGGCATAATTAATTTGCCGCCGCGTTTAAAGCGTGGTGTCATGGCTGAGCTAGGCGAGGGCGAAGTGAGAGCGGTATTGGAATGGGGTGGGGTAGAAATTCAATCTGCAATGGTCGCGCCAAATCGGGTCGTACCAGATATTGTGACGCGCCAGCAGGGTGCGGAGCGAGATGTCCAGCATGGGAAGAAAACAGTAGCACCGGGACTGGGAGATGTTAAGAAACCTTTTGATGTGCAGCATAAGGATGGTCGGGCGCACCCAGCAGTAAGTGATAAGCTTGTGCAGAACAGGCAGAAATCAAGATCTCATAAAAGAACTGCTAACAAAAAATAGCTGTAACCGACGATACTGGCTGCAAATGCCGCAGTAGTATGCACGGTCCCGGCCAGGCAGTTTGTGGCAGATAGGGAAATTTACAGGTTGACCTTGGGTATGGAAGAAAACGATAAAAGAACAATTATATGCAGCGTACTTTTTTTGGATATTGTAGATTATTCAAAGAAAACCGTGCTTGAGCAGATCGGTCTAAAAGAGGGGTTTAATACTTTTTTGCTTGCGGCTATTGACACCATACCGGCAGATGATCGTATCGTTCTGGACACGACTGATGGTGCGGTGGTCAGTTTTTTGGGAGATATAGATGCAGCGCTGAAAGTTGCTCTGGGTATGCGCAAAATATTACTCACCAGCGGGCTGCGCAGGAACCCGCCATTGCTGGTGCGGCTGGGTATAAATTTGGGGCCGGTGCGCCTGGTGCGAGATGCAAATGGCTCGCCCAATATTGTGGGTGATGGCATTAATGTCGCCCAGCGTGTGATGAATTTTGCTGATCCGGATCAGATACTGGTTTCAAGATCATATTTTGAGGCAGTGTCGCGAGTATCCAAAAGTTACGATAGCATGTTCCATTACCAGGGCTCGCGTACGGATAAGCATGTGCGCGAACACGATGTGTACGCGATTGGCAATTCGGGTGATGCGGCTGTACGGCGGGGCGTGTCCCATGCCCCGACAGTGACACAGCCAGGATTGGGTGCACAGGTAACACGCATTTACTTGGCAGCGGCAAGCGCCCTGTATTCAATGGAGCAAGCGGCCAGAGCGAGTTATATCGCCGCATCCCCGCAACGACGCATGCTGTACACAGGTTGGATAGCAGTCCTTCTGGGTCTCGTTTTAGCCATATTGATTGCCCTGATATCCAATGCAGCCAAGCCGTCTGTCGAGTCTCCCGCTGCTTTGGTTGCGAATAACAATAAGGAACCTGCAGTTGGAGCCATTACATCTGTCCCTGTTTCAAGTGTGGTAACAGTTACCCAACCCGTTCAGGAAAAGATTATCCGGCAGAAGAAAAAAATAGAGCCTTTGCAAAAAGAACTCGCGCGTACCCGCTCACTGGAAGAAACTACCGCCATTAATTCAGGCAGACCCGCATTAATCAGTCTTTCTGTTTTGCCTTGGGGGGAGGTTTACCTCGATGGTAGAATGCAGGGGGTAAGTCCACCGCTGGCTGAGATGCATGTCGTGCCGGGAAAACACGAGATTGAAGTACGCAACTCCACATTCCCCGCATACAGGAAAGTATTTTTAGTTAAACCCGGCGGTGTTCTAAGAATTCAACACAAATTTGGGGATTAGCTGATAGATGATATTTCCTCAAGTTTAGTGTTTGGTTATAACTTGAAAGATGAGAATGACAGGGGCGCGTGCTTTAATCTTGGGGATGCTGTTATGGCTGGGTGGCTGCCAAACATTTGTAAATCGTTTGGTGGGAGCGGGGCAGGTACTGTTTCAGGGCAGTTCGTCCGAGCGTAGTGTTGCACAGGGTATAGCCAGCTACAACAATGGGGATTATCAGGCGGCAGTGGTGTTGTTGCGGCATGCGCTGGAAGATGTAACACTGAGCAAATCAAATAAAATCAGCGCACACAAATATCTTGCTTTCACACATTGCATCAGCGTTCGTGAGAAAAAATGCCGGGAATCATTTGAACGTATTTTTGCAATCAATCCCGATTTTAACCTGACCCCCGCAGAAGCTGGACATCCTGTTTGGGGAGCTGTGTTCCGTGAGGTACGGGCTAGGAAAATAAACAATCCATAACACTCAGGCCATGACTACGAAATCAAAAGAAGCTGTTCTAAAATCATGATTAGACAACTGGGACGCTACGAAGTGATCGGCGAAATCGGCCAAGGCGCGATGGGTGTGGTCTATCGGGTGAACGATCCTTTGATTGATCGTATTATTGCTGTCAAAACGATTAATTTGAATCTGGCCGAGGATGAAAAGGAAGAGTACGAAGGCCGTTTCTATCAGGAAGCAAAGGCTGCCGGGCGTTTGAGCCACCCCAATATCGTGACGATTTTTGATGTGGGCAAAAGTGGTGACGTCGCCTACATTGCCATGGAGTATCTGGAGGGTCGTGAGCTGCGCGATATTCTCAATGACCAAAGGCATTTGCCGATCGAGCAGATATTGGACTTGGCTGCACAAATTGCGCGTGGTTTAGCTTATGCACATGAACATGATGTTGTGCACCGCGACATAAAACCTGCCAACGTTATGGTGGTGCGGGACGGGCATGTGAAAATTACCGATTTTGGCATTGCCCGCATGTCTTCTGCCGCAGTGCGCACGCAAACTGGCATGGTGCTGGGTTCACCCAAGTATATGTCACCCGAACAGGTTCTCGGGAAGGTGATCGATCAAAGATCAGACGTGTTTTCGTTGGGTGTCACCCTGTATGAAATGTTAACAGGGCAGGTTCCTTTCACAGGCGAAAATGTAAATGCCATTATGTATCAAACGCTGAATGTTATCCCCGCACCACCAAGTATGCTGAATCCGGATGTGCCGGAGATGTTGAACTTTATTGTTGCCAAAGCCTTGGCCAAAGATCTGAATGACCGTTACCAAAATGCGCGGGAATTTGCCAATGATTTAAGAGCGTGTCGTGACACCATGCCACGTTCAAAGGCTCGCGTTGATTTGGTTGGCGGGTATCTTAATAAGGCGGTTCAATTATCCGGGGAGAAGTATGGCTCACAGCGCAAGGGAGCTGATCATTCGGGAGTTGAAACAGACGAATCCAAGGTTGTGGCAACGATGGGCTTGTCACCCATTTTTGATTCTACCAACGCAACCATGCGGCTTGCAGCCATGACCTCTTCTGCAGAGGAGGTGGAGATTTTAGCTAAAACCTTGCAAATACCGCGCCCTGGTTTAAATGAAATTAATAAGGCCGCACTTGTTTCCAAAGAATCAGCCCCCCGGCCGCCCCTGCAACACAAGGTACAGCCAGGCGGCAAACAGGCATCCCAAGCTGAGCGCATTTTTGGCAGCAATGGCGTGTTGATGGTTATATTTATGTTGATGATTATTGGAACGGTGATGGTCGCATTGGTTGTTTTTAAAGTGTAATTAACCGCTCAATTCTACATTGAATAATTCCCCCGCAGAATATGGAGCTCAGTTTGTCCCGGCAAAATCCGGCATATCCCGGCAATTTTATTTGAGACCATCAAAATATTTAGCGGGGGGGGTGGTTGCGGCGTTAGGCGCGGTATTCGTTTTGTTGTTCTTAATGCCTCTACCTTGGTGGGTAAAACTGGTTGCCAGTGCCGCGGTGTTAATCAGCGCAGTGTACTACTTGCGTCATGATGCCTATCTGTCCATGCAAACATCGAATGCGCGTTTACAGATAGATGCAGGTCAGGTAACGATCACGAGGCGCAATGGGCAAAGCTGGTCGGGGTTGGTGTTGCACGATAGTTTTATTGCGCCGCAGATGGTGATTCTAAATGTGTTGCCGGAAGGCGCATATTTTTCGCGCAGTGTGATTATTTTGACAGACAGTTTGGAACAAGATTCCTTTCGTCAGCTAAGGGTGTTGATGAAATGGAGTCGTTGATTTTATCAAACAATGGAAAACCCCCGGCTATGCCGGGGGGGGTGTTTACTCCATGATTCCCAAAGTTGCTTCCTTGTTTGATTTGTATACCTTGCACGACTACGATCCAAACGCGATGTCGGTGGAACAGGCGTGTCAGTTTATCCGGCAGTTTCTTGTGCCAATTACCGGGCAGGAGCCCGTGCCATTGCACACCGCATGGCAGCGTACCCTGGCTAGTGATGTGATTTCACCCGTCCATGTTCCGCCGCATGATTATTCTGCGATGGATGGTTATGCAGTGCGTGCTGTTGATTGTGTGCAGGGCACGGAGGTTTTAAAAATAATCGGCAGCAGTTATGCGGGACATATGTTTGAAGGGAGTATGGAAAAAGGGGAATGTGTGCGCATTATGACGGGTGCGTTGATTCCAGATGGCTGCGATAGTGTGGTGATGCAGGAGCATATTACGGTTGCGGGCGATACTGTTGTGCTCAATAAAAACGTGCGGGCGGGACAGAATATTCGCCGTGCAGGCGAGGACATTCAGCAGGGGGCGTTGGTTTTGGCTCGCGGCCGGGCTATTCGTGCTGCTGAAATGGGCATGCTGGCTTCGTTGGGGCTGAGCGAGGTGCGGGTTTACCGCAAACTAAAAGTGGCGATTTTTTCTACGGGCGATGAATTGCAACAGCCCGGCACGCCGTTACTCGCCGGACAGATTTATGACAGTAATCGTTTCACCTTAATGGGGTTGCTGGCCGGACCGGGTGTGGAAATAATTGATCTGGGCAACATTCGAGATGACCAAGCCATGCTTAAGCAAGCCATGCTGGATGCGGCACAGCAGGCTGATGTAATTATCACCAGTGGCGGGGTTTCGGTGGGCGAGGCAGACTATATCAAGCAGCTATTAGCGGAAATTGGCGAGGTGGTATTCTGGAAAATCGCCATGAAACCGGGCAGGCCGCTGGCGTATGGAAAGATAAGGGCTGCCGGCAAAATCGACAGCAGCCATTTTTTTGGGCTACCGGGCAATCCGGTGGCGGTCATGGTGACCTTCCAGCAATTTGTGCGTGATGCGCTGTTGACGTTAATGGGGCAACAACCCAAACCTGCGTTCACCTTGCAGGCCCGGTGCACCAGCCCCATTAAAAAAATCCCCGGACGCACCGAGTTTCAGCGCGGCATTGTCAGTCAAACAGCCGATGGCGAATGGACAGTGCAGACCACTGGCGAACAAGGCTCGGGCATACTCAGTTCCATGAGTAAAGCCAACTGTTTCATTGTATTAGCCACAGACCAAGGCGACGTAGCGGCGGGGGCGATGGTGGAAGTTCAGATGATTTAACACGGCAGGGCAGGGCGTACACCAAAGGTAGGTAATCTGCTATCAGGCAGGCCAGATGCGGAATTGACTCTGGAAAGCGCGATTGCGGTTGAACGTATTTTTAGATTGGGGTAGAATCGCGGCTTTTCCGCAAACAGGGTAGTAAATAATCATGGCTCGTGTATGTCAAGTAACAGGTAAGCGTCCAATGGTAGGGAACAATGTATCCCACGCCAATAACAAAACAAAACGTCGTTTTTTACCGAATTTGCAACATCGTCGTTTGTGGGTGGAAACGGAAAATCGCTTTGTTTTTCTGCGTCTCACCAATGCGGGTTTGCGTACCATTGATAAAAATGGGATTGATGCAGTCTTGTTGGAAATGCGCACCCGTGGCGAGAAAGTTTAAGGAGTAACAGACAATGCGTGAAAAAATTAAATTAGAATCCAGTGCCGGCACAGGTCATTTTTATACCACCGACAAAAACAAGCGCACCACGCCGGAAAAAATTGAGATCAAAAAATTTGATCCTGTCGTGCGCAAGCATGTTGCATATAAAGAAACAAAGCTGAAGTAATAGTAGCGTAGTAGCGGCAGTTGAATTGCAAAAAAGCCCGTCATGCGGGCTTTTTTATCGGGCATGAAATATGAGCTATTTGACGGTTAGGAACACCGTCACTTCCTCCCTGTCATGGTATAAGTGTTTGGTTTTTAAGCGGTAGCGTATGCCTTTTTCGCCAAGCATAGTCTGGATTTCATGCAGTGTTTGGGTCAGCACATCCCAACGTTTTTTCATCGGCAATTTAAGATTAAAAATTGCGTGCTGAGTGAGTCCGCCTGCCACCCACTCTGCGATGAGTGTGGCGACCCGCCCGGGTTGTTCGACCATGTCGCAAACCAGCCAATCTACCGGTTTATTGGGGCGATAGCGAAAGCCATCCTGCCGCAGGTGTTTGATAGCCGGGTGTTTTTCCGCCATGCCTTTGAGCGGGCCATTATCGATAGCGGTGACTTTCAACCCGCATTGCACCAGTTGCCATGTCCAGCCACCAGGTGCCGCACCCAAATCAACGGCGTTCATACCGGAGACTATCCATTTCTTTTGTTCATCGGCGTTAAGTAATACGGCGAATGCTTCTGCCAGTTTTAAGTAAGAGCGGCTGGGTGCATCGTGTGGCATTTTTTGACGGAGGATGCCCATGTGCCACGGCGCGCTATTTTGCGGGATGCTGCTGCCGATGAGTGCGCGATTTTGGTTGGTAAAAAAGATGTGCAGGCGGGGAAGGGCGGGGTCGTTGACCAACATGCCATTTGCAATGAGCGGCGTTTCCAGTAACGGTTGAAAACGCCGGGTAAAGCCGGATAATGTTTTACCATCGTTGGTATCCGGTGTTTCCAGCCACAGCGCGCCAAATTTTTTTGGTGCCTCCACTAAATTGGGCAGGGCTTGTAGCAAAGGCAAGAGTCTATCCCGTTGCGGCAAATCAGGGATTTCTCCATGCCAGGTGATGAGCTGCCGTGCAAAAATCAGTTGGTCAAACTTTAAGCGCGGCTTGCCTTGCGCCAGTACAAAACCGCTGCCGAATTGTGCTTCCAGTTGCAGTGCGTTGGTTTCCTGCGCGCATTCTTTTTCAAATCCGGGGCGGCAGTAGAGTAGCCATTGGGGTATTTTATTGGTCATGTTGGCATTATGCGGAATCGCAAAGTAATAAGCCAAGGAAATACTGCTTAAGTGCTTATGCGGATGAATTGCTGTGTTGCACCAAAGGTACGCAATCTGCTATCCGGCAAACCGGATGCGGAATGGTCAGCGCGGTGCTCGGAATCCTCATGTATTTCACATACACTGCGGTTTCTGCGCGCCGTGCGCCTGGCACTTCCATCTTAATCAGTGCTTCCCTAAAAATGTTAATATCCGCGTCTTATTTTTTGGCGGTTTGGTGATGGCAAAACGGTACGATTTAATTGTGTTTGACTGGGATGGTACGGTGATGGATTCAACAG
>JBEBGP010000309.1:0-2720 GCA_040081045.1 Candidatus Nitrotoga sp. | reverse complement strand
CCTTGGGCTGATATATTCCGAAGGACAAGGTGTGCCTCAGGATTACAAGGAAGCGGCAAAGTGGTTTCGGCTGGCCGCAGAACAGGGTAAGGCTTCAGCACAAGTCAACCTTGGGCTGATGTATCACCAAGGACAGGGTGTGTTTCAGGATTACGTTTTGGCACATATGTGGCTCAACATTGCGACGGCAAATGCGGACAGTGAAAAGCAGAAGAAATTTATTGAAACGCGCAATTTAGTGGCAAAAAATATGACCGCCAGCCAAATTGTCGAAGCGCAGGAACTTGCCAGAAAATGCACCGCAAATAAATTCAAGGGTTGTTAGGGTTTGTTAGCATCTAATTTCATTTTTAATTTAACAATGCCAGATTGTTCCCTCACCCTCTGTCCCTCTCCCGGAGGGAGAGGGATGTAAAGCCCTTCTCCTTCCGGGAGAAGGGTTGGGATGAGGGAGCAAGATTGGGAGCTTAATCAATTAAAATTAAAATTCGCCTAAGAAGAAACATGAAAATATTAGTCATCGGTTTGGGAGAACAAAAGCACGCGTTGGCATGGCGGCGTGACGCTTTCTGACCCATTCGCGCTTTGTCCTGCCTACGCTCGCGATAGCCTGATTTTGGTGGGAAAAGAGGTGTGCAATCATTACTTGCATTGAGTGGAAAAATTTACAAAGGAGATACAAAAATGAATCAGTTTAGGCTGCTGGCGGAACAAGGTGATCCACTGGCACAATTCAATCTTGGGGTGGTGTATTACCAAGGGCAAGGCGTGCCGCAAGATTATACCGAAGCGATAAAGTGGTATCGTCTGGCAGCAGAACAGGGTCTGGCTGCAGCACAATTCAGCCTGGGGTTGATGTATCACGAGGGGAAGGGTGTGCCGCAGGATTTTGAAGAGGCCGTGAAATGGGCCAGGTTGGCCGCTGAACAGGGGAATGCTTCAGCACAAAGCATTCTTGGGGGGATGTATTTTTTGGGGCAAGGTGTTCCTCAGAGTTTCGTTCACGCGTATATGTGGCTCAATATTGCGGCGGAAAATGCGGGTAGCGACGAACAGAAAAAAATTATTGAGATGCGCAATTTTATGGCTGAAAATATGACCGCCAGCCAAATTTTTAAGGCGCAGAAGCTTGCTGAGAAATGCGCCGAAAATAAATTCAAGGAGTGTTAGTGCTCCTATCAACAGGCAGAAAATGCGCCCCGGGTATTATCAATTCAAGTCATTGATCGAAAAATAACATGAAAATATTGGTCATTGGCTCGGGTGGGCGTGAACATGCGCTGGCGTGGCGCTTGGCGCAGGGTGCGCGTGTGCAGAAAGTTTTTGTTGCACCGGGTAATGCGGGTACGGCGCGTGAGGACGGCGTGGAGAATGTCGCGCTCACCGGCATTCCCGATCTCATCGCATTCGCGCAACGCGAGCACATTTATTTCACGGTAGTCGGCCCGGAAGCACCTTTGGCGGCGGGTATAGTAGACAGTTTTCGCGCGGCGGGTCTGCGGATTTTTGGTCCGACCAAGGCGGCGGCGCAACTCGAATCCTCCAAGGATTTCGCCAAAGCGTTTATGCGGCGACATAATATTCCCACAGCCGCATATCAAACTTTTAGCGATGCTGCCTTGGCGCACGAGTATATAAATACCCACGGTGTGCCCGTAGTCATTAAGGCGGATGGGCTGGCGGCAGGCAAGGGCGTGGTGGTGGCGATGAATTTGGATGAGGCGCATCAGGCTGTCGATATGATGCTGGCAGACAATAAGTTGAGCGACGCCCGACCTGGGGTTGGTCAAAAAGAAAGTTCGAAGGTGGTAATCGAGGAATTCCTCGAAGGTGAAGAAGCCAGCTTCATCGTGCTGGTCGATGGTAAAAATATTTTGCCGCTGGCCACCAGCCAAGATCACAAGCGTTTGCAGGATGGTGACCTGGGCCCGAATACGGGTGGCATGGGCGCGTATTCTCCCGCACTGGTAGTTACCCCCAAGATTCATTCCCGGATTATGCGGGAGATTATTCAGCCTGCCGTGCAAGGCATGGAAAAAGAAGGGTGTCCATATACCGGATTTTTATATGCGGGTGTGATGATAGACCAGCAGGGCAATGTTAAAACGCTGGAATTTAATTGCCGCATGGGGGATCCTGAAACACAACCGATTTTGTTGCGCCTGAAAAGTGATTTGATGAAAGTATTGGATCATGCGGTACGGGGCACCTTGGATAAGGTTGAGCTACAATGGGATCGTCGGGCTGCTCTGGGAGTGGTGCTGGCGGCGGCGAATTACCCCGGCACGCCGCGAACTGGGGATGTGATTTCCGGTGCTGTGGTGGTTGATTTGGATAAACAGCCGGAAGACGCGCATGTTTTTCACGCGGCAACTGTAGAGCGTGACAGCAACGTGATCACCAATGGTGGACGGGTTTTATGTGTGACGGCATTGGGTGATAGCATAAGAATGGCGCAGCGTCGCGCTTATCAGATTGCCGATACCATTCATTTTGAAGGTTGTCAGATGCGCCATGACATTGGCTATCGTGCCATTGCTGTGAAGAAATAAACGTCGTTCACCCGGCATCCATCAAGTACCCCCCGGACACCTCTGAAAGTTTCATCATTCCCGTTTGCTCGCACTACTGTCCGGAATAATTTCATGCGAACAATCCTCCTTGGCGGGTAGCAAATTCAGTCAATGCATCCGTTCGTCGCCGGTATCGCTCGGCCTCGA
>JBEBGP010000037.1:0-2727 GCA_040081045.1 Candidatus Nitrotoga sp. | reverse complement strand
CCGGGACGGGTACGCTGAGTGTGTTTGGCTATCAAATGCGTTTTGATTTGGAGCAGGGATTTCCGCTGGTCACCACCAAAAAATGTCATGTGAAATCGATCATCCATGAGTTGCTGTGGTTTTTGCAGGGTGATACCAACATCCGTTACCTCAAGGAAAATAGCGTAAAAATATGGGATGAATGGGCAGATGCGGACGGTAATCTTGGTCCTGTTTACGGCAAGCAATGGCGCGCTTGGGCGACTACCGATGGGCGCGTGATTGACCAGATTTCAGAAGTTATCGCGCAGATTGAAAAAAATCCAGACTCGCGGCGCTTGATAGTTTCGGCATGGAACGTGGGCGAGCTGAGGCAGATGGCACTCGCACCCTGTCATACTTTTTTTCAATTTTACGTGGCAGAAGGAAAACTCTCGTGCCAGCTTTATCAGCGCAGCGCGGATATTTTTCTCGGCGTACCGTTTAATATTGCCTCCTACGCCTTGCTTACCCTGATGATCGCGCAGGTGTGCGGACTGAAGCCTGGCGATTTTGTGCATACTTTTGGCGATGCACATTTGTATTTGAATCATCTGGAGCAGGCTGAATTGCAACTCTCACGCACCCCCCGCGCTATGCCCACACTGTTGCTGAATCCGGCGGTAAAAAAAATATTTGATTTCAAATATGAGGATTTCATGCTGCAAGGTTATGACCCGCATCCGGCGATTAAAGCGCCAGTGGCGGTTTAGGATGGGCAATTGAAAAAAATTTCACCTTCCTCAGCACCTTGCTCACCCATCTCTCTCATCGTGGCGATGGCAAAAAATCGCGTCATCGGCATCAACAATACCTTGCCTTGGCGCATCCCGGAAGACCTGAAACATTTTAAAGCACTGACCATGGGTCATCATATGATTATGGGACGCAGAACTTTTGATTCCATCGGCAAACCGCTGCCGGGGCGCACCACAGTGGTAGTGACGCGCAATAAAAATTTGCAAATCGCGGGATGCGTAATGGCGCAGTCGCTACAAGAAGCGATAGCCGCTTGCGGAAATGATGAGGAAATTTTTCTGGTGGGTGGTGCTGAACTGTATGCTCTTGCGCTACCTTTTGCACACAAAATGTACGTTACCGAAATTCAACAAGAAGTTGCAGGCGATGCATTTTTTCCACCCTTTAATCGCACTGAATGGCAGGAAATCGCGCGTGAAATCCGTCAACAAGAAACGCCGCAGCCGCTGGACTATCACTTTGTCATTTACCAGCGTACCTGCAAAATCTCCAGCCCGGTCTGCTGGACATTGTGATAGCGGGGGCATAAACTGGCCGCCCTGAACAATAACAATCATGGAATCCCGTTTGTCCAATCCCGCTGCCGCCGTTGTGCCAACCACTGCCCGCCAGCGTCTCGCCGCGCTCACGCTGGGTGCGCTTGGCGTGGTGTTTGGCGATATCGGCACCAGCCCTTTATACGCTTTCAAAGAAGCTTTTGGCGGACATCACGCGCTGGCGGTCACAGAAGCGCATGTGCTGGGTGTGTTGTCGATGATTTTCTGGGCGATCATGCTGATCGTTTCATTTAAATATCTGTTGTTCGTGTTGCGTTTCGATAACCGGGGCGAAGGCGGGGTGCTGGCGTTGCTGGCGTATGCAGGGCGGTTTACACGCGGCAGCGGGCGCGGTGCCGGGCGGTTGCATTGGATTGCGGTGACTGTCGCTATTTTTGCCGCTTCGCTGTTTTTTGGTGACGCGGTCATTACCCCCGCTATTTCTGTTCTCTCTGCGGTGGAGGGACTGTCGGTGGCGGCTCCCGCGTTTGGGCAATGGGTGGTTCCGCTGACCGTCGTCATTATCGTCGCGCTGTTCGCGATCCAGCATCACGGTACCGGCGGTGTGGGGCGGTACTTCGGGCCGGTTGCGCTGCTCTGGTTCGGAGTACTGGCGTGGCTGGGGATAGCCAGCATCGTGCAAACACCGGGCATCCTCGCCGCGCTTGATCCGCGCCACGCCTATGCATTCGCCGTGGTCTCGCCGGGATTTGCTTTCCTGGCGTTGGGTGCGGTATTTCTTACGCTCACCGGAGCCGAGGCGTTGTACGCAGACATGGGGCACTTCGGGCGCGCGCCCATACACATCGGCTGGTTCGCGCTGGTGTTGCCCGCGCTGATGCTCAATTATCTGGGGCAGGGCGCGCTGGTGCTGCGCGATCCTGCCGCCGTAAAAAATCCCTTTTATCTGCTTGCACCGGAACCATTGCTGCTGCCGCTGGTGGCGCTGGCCACGCTGGCCACGGTGATCGCCTCGCAAGCGACCATCTCCGGTGCGTTTTCGGTGGCGCAACAATCTTCGCGTTTGGGTTATATGCCGAGTATCGCCATACGCCACACTTCCGCGTCCGAGCGCGGCCAGATTTATATCCCGCAAATGAACTGGGCGATGATGGTCATCGTGGTATTGCTGGTGTTGGGCTTCGGCTCTTCATCCAATCTGGCGGCAGCTTACGGCATCGCCGTGTCCGCCACCATGCTGCTGGAAACCGCACTGGTGGGGCTGGTGGCGTGGACGATACTGCCTCGCGCCCGGCTGCTGTTGCTGGCTGGTTTGTTGCTGGTCGGCCTGCTGGAGCTTCTTTTCGTCGCTTCCAATGCCACCAAAATCGTTGCCGGCGGATGGTTTCCGCTGCTAGCGGGACTGGTTATTTTCACTATGCTTTCCACCTGGAAGCGGGCGGGTGTAGTCATT
>JBEBGP010000058.1:0-2733 GCA_040081045.1 Candidatus Nitrotoga sp. | reverse complement strand
GCATATCACCAGGGGCGTGGCAAAACGCGATCATGCTTTTCCCAACCCACCCGCGCAGCCCACCGTATTTATGATGAGCAACCCGCTGCTACCGCCTTCTGCAGCCCTGCTCAGCAAAGGCGTGGAGGCGGTTAGCGCGGAAGATAACCGCTGGTTGCGCTGCGATATTAAAGCCATTGCTTTACTGCCGAATGTGCTGTTGCGGCAAATGGCTATCGACGCGGGCTGCGTTGAAACTATTTTATTTCGCGACAATAAATTTATGACTGAAGGCGCGGCCAGCAATATTTTTGTGGTGAAAAATGGCATGTTGTTCGCGCCGCCCAAAAATAATCTGATGTTGCCCGGTATTACTTACGATGTGGTACTGGAAATTGCCGCCAGTCACACCATTCCGCATGAGATTCGAAAAATTGCCAAAGCTGAAGTTTTTTCCGCCGATGAGTTGCTCATGACCTCTTCCACCAAGGAAGTCATCGCCATTACCACATTGGATGGCAAACCAGTGGGCACGGGTAAACCGGGCAAGATGTTTAGCAGGCTACATCAGCATTATCAAACCTTCAAACAGGATGTCATGCGCAAAAAATAAATATTTGCTGCCGCACTTATGGAACCCACCACCAGTTTTATCGAATACCCATGCGACTTTCCCATCAAGATTATGGGAAAATCAGTAGCAGGATTCGCCCAGAATATCGCCGAAGTTGTGCTGCACCACGCGCCAGATTTTGATCTGGCCAGCATGGAAATGCGCACCAGCTCAGCGGCCAAATATACCAGCTTAACTTGCACCATACGCGCCACCTCACAAGTTCAATTGGACGCGCTATATCGTGATCTGTGCGACCATCCAATGGTGGTAATGGTGCTATGAGATCAGCCAGCCATACCTTAAACATTGATAATCAGCCGCTGCCATCGCAGGCTTCCCTCAACAATCTAACATCCAAACTCGCCCCGTTTGCCAATCTTCCACTGGTAAAGTTCATGGGCATGGCGGACTACAAATCAACATGGCATGCCATGCAACATTTCACCACCCGGCGCACAGCCCATACCCGCGATGAAATTTGGCTGCTGCAGCACCCGCCCACTTACACGCAAGGGCAGGCTGGCAAGCCCGAGCACCTGCTCAATGTGAGCCACACTATTCCCGGCCAAAAAATTCCAGTTGTCCAAATTGACCGTGGCGGGCAAATTACCTATCACGGACCCGGCCAGATTGTGGCTTACTTGCTGCTGGATTTACGCCGCTGGCAAATCAACGTGCGGCAACTGGTGCGCTTGATGGAGCAGGCAGTAGTCGATGTGCTGGCAGAATATTCCGTGTCCGCTCGGGGTAGCGAAGATGCGCCGGGCGTGTATGTGGGCAATGCAAAAATTGCCGCGCTGGGATTAAAAATAAAGAATGGTTGCTGCTATCACGGGTTGGCGTTGAATATTGATATGGACTTATCCCCCTATGCCGCCATCAACCCTTGCGGTTTTGCTGGCCTGCAAGTTACCCAGGCCAGAAACCTTGGTGTGCAGGCATCTTTGGCCGAGATTGAACAGCAACTCGCACACCGTTTGCTCACCCTATTGCAGCAACACAAAGCACAAAAACAAATTTTTACTGCGGACATAAAATAAGGGGCTGAAACAGATTAGGGAAGCGCTGAGTAAGTCGGCGAGCGGGAAGAAGGGTAGGGCGCATGGCGCGCAGAAACCGCAATGTATGCGGTCAAATATTCTGATTGGCGATCATTCTGCAATCAAGATCAGTGATTTTGGCGCGGCGCAACTTGCCAAAGGCGACGTGACTCAATAAGTAATATCGGCTCACCCTCCTGCATGTCGCCAGAACAGGCCTCTGATCGGAACCTGCTGAATTATCAGACTGACTTTTTCTCTGGGGGTAGTCATGTATCAATTGGCTCACATCAACGCTTTATTCACCCGCGAATATTCAAGCTGGCTCACGGCATGACTTTTCTCCCTGAAATCAAATCCGGTCAATCTATTGAGCTACTCAAGGCGCTGCACATACTCACGCGCGATGGAAAACTCAACCAAGATAGCCGGCGAAAATTAAAACAGGTTTATCATTTATTTCATTTCATCGAACCCCTGCTTGAAAAAGTGCTCGCCAGCACAAAAAATCTGACTTTGGCCGATCACGGCGCGGGCAAGTCCTATCTGGGTTTTATTATCTATGACCTGTTTCTCAAATCACGTGCTATGGGTCAACTATATGGCATCGAAACGCGTACTGAATTGGTTAAAAAATCATGCAACCTGGCTGAGCAATTGGAATTTTCACGCATGACCTTTCTAAATTTATCGGTGGAAGAATCGATGCACTCCGCTCAATTGCCGCAGCAAATCAATGTCGTCACCGCACTGCACGCATGCGACACCGCCACCGACGATGCCATTAAATTCGCGCTGCACAAACAAGCGCAATACATCGTGCTGGTGCCGTGCTGCCAGGCCGAAATAGCAACGATATTGAATAAAAATAAAAACCAGTCATTGAGTAAAACCGCCCTGTCTGAAATCTGGCGACATCCCATCCACACCCGCGAATTCGGCAGCCACCTCACCAATGTGCTGCGCTGCCTGCTGCTTGAATCACACGGCTATCAAGTGACCGTAACCGAGTTGGTGGGCTGGGAACACTCGATGAAAAACGAACTGATTATCGCCAGCCATAAAGATACATCTGTGGGAAAATCGCAAGATGAAAAC
>JBEBGP010000025.1:0-10393 GCA_040081045.1 Candidatus Nitrotoga sp. | reverse complement strand
GCAAAGCCGGATGGCACGCGTACCCCGTGTTGCACAAGCTGTGAAATCATTTCACCGAGCGAAGCGTTTTTCCCGCCCACACGGCCGATATCGCTCATGCGTATTGAATCAAACCAGGCAATATATTGAGTATTTTTCACGATTTTCTCCCGCAAACGGACATCCCATCATATGCTAATCGTTAATGCGGAAGAATGCCTGAAGTAGTGTAAAAGTGAATACATGAAATGCTGTGAAATTGCCACTGCAAGACAAATTACGCTACATTGGAGTCTGTTGACAATTATCCGGCGAGATGCGTTGCTCGCCCGATGGGGATGAATGCAAGCCCGGCAATGCGGCAGGCACTCCATCGGGCGGCAATCCTCCGGAAACGGGAAAATCGGGCGCATTGCGGCGTTGTTCGCTCCTTGTTTGGAATGACCAAACCGCGTCTTTCGCGCCGCACTGCATCCCGATTCCCCCTGTTCGCACTCGTCGCATGATTGTCAACAGACTCTAGCATTACGGCGTGAATGCGCGTTTCTCGCCTCATGGGTCAGACGCAACCCAAATCCGCACGCGGATATAAACGCTCCCGCTGTCAGATCAATTAGCCAGCTTGTGTATGCCATCCCTTCATCGCCTCGGGGTGTTGTCTTTAATGGTGGCAATGGCATTGGCACATTCTGTAATTAATTCCGTGCCGCGATAAACCAGGCCGCTATATAGCTGCACTAGCGATGCACCCGCATCTATTTTTTCGACCGCATCTTCTCCGCTCATAACTCCACCCACGCCGATAATCGGAATCGCCCCTTGCAGTACGGTAGCCAGTTGGCGTATGACCATCGTTGATTTTTCGCGCAGCGGTGCGCCGCTTAATCCGCCTGCTTCGGTGTGTTGCGGCAGGTGTTCAACGCCTGCGCGCGACACCGTGGTGTTGGTGGCGATTACGCCATCAATTTGATGTCGCAACAATAAAGATGCAATTTCAATGACTTGTTCGCTACTTAAATCCGGCGCGATTTTAAGCGCCAGTGGCACATATTTGCCGTGCCGGTCGGCCAATTTTTGCTGCTCGGATTTGAGTTGCACAAGCAGATCACGCAGTTGACTGCTGCCCTGTAGTTGGCGTAAATAAAGGGTGTTGGGTGATGAGATGTTAACCGCAACATAACTGGCATGGGCATACACAGTGCGCAATCCCAGCAGATAATCATAGACTGCATTTTCTATCGGGGTATCAAAATTTTTGCCGATGTTAATTCCCAACACAGCATCGGGTGACGTTGCGAAACGTGAGTGTTGCACATTGCGGATGAGCACATCGAGCCCCTGATTATTAAAGCCCATGCGGTTGATAATGGCTTGCGCCGGGGTTAGACGAAATATCCGGGGTCGCGGATTGCCAGGCTGTGCACGCGGCGTAACGCTGCCAATTTCAATAAAACCGAAGCCCAGTGCCGCCAGTGCGTCAATATATTCGCCGTTTTTATCCAGCCCCGCAGCCAGCCCGACTGGATTGGGAAAGGTCAGTCCCATCATGGTGCGCGGATTATTTTGCGGGCGTTGGTGTAGCAATGGCAATACGCCCGTATGGTGAGCGGCTTGCAAGGTGCTTAAAGTAACGTGATGCGCGGTTTCAGGAGCGAGCGAAAAAAACAGTGGGCGGAGCAGGGAGTACATTAATTAATAGTTTCGTCTTGGGAGTGCATCGAAATAATCCATTTTGAGATTTTATACAGTATCAGTAGCTAGAGTCTGTTGACAATTATCCGTCGCATGGTTGTCAACAGACTCTAGCACTTGCCACTTGCCCTGTTTGAATCCCTGTTGTGGTTGAAAATTTTTCTTGTAGGCTATTTTTTCGCTGTTTTTTACCCAATACCCCAGATATAAATACTCCAAGCCGAGCCTGCGGCAAAGTTCGATTTGCCATAGCACACTGTACACACCGAAGCTGGCTTGTGGCACGTCGGGGTCGTAGTAGGTGTATACCGCAGATAAACCGTCTTTCAATAGATCAATAATGCTGACCATGCGGAGTACACCGCTGTTGCGAAATGCCACCTGCATGGTGTTGACCTGGCTTTGCAACAGGAAATTTTGATATTGGGTGCGGTTGTCATTGTTCATGCCGCCGGGGTGGCGGACACTTTGATAGCGTTGGTATAGTTTGTAATATTCTTCTTGTTCTTCCAGTCCTTGAAAAGTTGCGTGTAAAGATTGATGGCGTCGCCAAGTACGCCGCTGGGTGCGGTTGGGAGTGAAGTCTGCAACTTTGACGCGCACGGGTACGCAGGCCTGACATGAATCGCAACGAGGGCGATAGGTGAAAGTTCCACTGCGCCGAAAGCCTTGCAGAATAAGGTGCGAATAGACATCAGGAGTGACCAGAAAACCGGGCGAGGCCACCTGCGAGCGCGCCTGCTGGTCTGGCAGGTAAGTGCAGGTATAGGGTGCGGTGAGGTAAAGCCGCAAATCCGATTGTCGAATGTTATCCAATAAGTCCATCGTCAAATCGCCATTTGTCAGAAGGTGTAGGGTAGTTTACCAATCCTTGCAGGTGTTGCATAAATTCTTCACGTGCAATTTCATATGCGCCCAGCGATGCCAGGTGGGATGTGTTCATTTGGCAATCTATCATGCCGTAATGCCAGCGTTGTAATTGCGCAACCAGATGCGCCAGTGCAACTTTGGAGGAATCGGTCACCGTGCTGAACATGGATTCTCCGAAAAACATGCGACCGATGGCGATGCCGTAAACTCCACCCACCAACCTGTCATTAATCCAAGTTTCTACCGAATGGGCGATGCCCATGTGATGTAGCTGAAGATAGGCCGCAATCATATCTTCATGTATCCATGATCCCGATGGGATACCGGTTTGGTTTTTGCGCGGTCGGGCGCAGGCGCGCATGACTTGCTCAAACGCGCTATCCGTGCGGATTTCATAATGTTTTTGGCGCAGGGTCTTATAGAGTGACCTGGAAATTCTGAACGCCGATGGGAGCAGTATCATGCGCGGATCAGGACTCCACCACAAGATCGGCTGACCCTCGTTAAACCAGGGAAAAATACCGCGCTGATAAGCGGACAGGAGTCGTGCCGGGGACAAATTGCCGCCCGCTGCTAGCAAACCGTCCTGTGCCAGTTCGACAGGCGGGAAGGGTGCATCATTATGCAGCCATGCAATCATTGTCTTAACCTTAATTCGGAGTCGCGCACTGTGCATTTTAGTGTAATATAGCCCGCGCAGGGGCGAGCTTGTTGTGTTTCAGAAAACTTTTACTTTGACGTGAAGAGAGCAATTTTGGGATTCTTTGATAAAAAACCAGACCATCCGTTGGCAGACGTTAAAACTGTGCAGCGGCTGATACATGATTTGCCGAAAGGTGACGCATTAAAATCACTGCTTGAAATTTCCGATTGGTTTGAGTCAGTCGGGGAGATCGGCGATTTCCGTGCAGATCAGCGTTTTGAAATTGTGCAATTGCTCGATGATGCGGCTCGTCACTATCTGGTTAAGTTGGCGCGCGAATATTACGGCGGTATCTCGCTTGCTACTTTCCAAGAAAACCGCATTCAAGCCGCACTCAATAATTTTTATGCGCGTATGGCGCAAGCCTATCACGGACTGTTGACTGGCTATGAAAATAACAGTAAAGGAAGTGCCGCACTTAAAGCCCATTTTCCACTCATCGCGGTGCGTGGTATGCACGCCTTGCAGGGCCGGATGAAATGCGCGGTCGCACGCTATGAAAAAGTTTCCCCTGATATCTGGCGGCAACTCGCGGAATTTTACGTGCATGCGGAGTCACACAAGTACGCCGACACGCCAGTTAAACTGTACGCAGATTTTGCGTTTGATATAACAGTGACCCGGAAATTTTTGATTGTGCTGATGTGGTATGCACCGGTCGCCAGCAGGATGAATCCGGCGCGCATACATATTGCGGAGAAGCTGACCGAGCACTGGGGCACACACTTTTTAATTTCTCCGAATATCACTGCGGACAGTGTTCTAAGCTTTGATCTGGCACAACCCGATATACCCGATCGAATAACGGGGGATTCGTCTGGTCATGCCAATATGCGTTTTCTGAGTGCGGCGAGTGTTAATCCGCATATAGAGCGTTTGTTCAAAACATTGGAAAATAATATTGTGCCTGATGAGCTGGCACTGGGCGGATTATTTGAGGCGGCTGTGGTGGCAGATGTTGTGCGTAGTCTGGCCACATTCTGGGTTAATCCGCCGCCAGTGCGGCGTCATGCGCGCCATCACGTGAAGATTAAGCTCGGTGTTGTGCATGGGTTTGAAAACATAGTCAAGCATATTACGACAGGCAGCGGGTCGTCAAAAACTTCCTGGGATGCCGAAGACATTAGTGCTACTGGCTGTAGTTGCGTGCTGCAGGCTAGGAACGCAGAAGGTATCAGGGTTGGCTCCTTGATGGGCATTCAACCTGAAAAAATTCCACATTATGGTGTAGGGGTAGTGCGTCGTATTAATCGTGATGAGCTGGGAAACCTGCATGTGGGCATCGAAATGTTTGGTAATCAGGTCAGCTATGCACCGTTACGTACCAAACATGATAATAATGCGAATATTCATCAGGCGCTTTTTTTGAAAAGCGCGCAAGATCAGAAAGGCCAGGTTCGCTTGTTGCTGGGCAGGGATAATTTTTCCACAAACCGCAGCTTATACACACAATATGAAGACCATGATTGTTTGCTTATTCCCATTGCCTTGCTGGAGAATGGATCGGATTTTGAGTTAGCCAGTTATCGCGTAGTGTTGGAAGAGGCGGCGGATGAAACGCACTAAAGGACACTATTAAAATTGAAGTTTCGTTAAAAAACTTTGTTACCCACAAAAAACTTTCCCTGATATGTTGAACATATGAGGTGACCACACATTGTATTCTCACCCCATCTTCTTTCTCAAACTGGATTGTTTGATAGTTGCCGCGTCAGCCAGTGTTCAATATCACCCACCTCTTCGGCACAAACCGAATGTGGCATATCGTATTCGCGCCATTCCAATTGATATCCACCCTCTTTAAGCAAGGTCGCGGAATGGCTCCCTGTGCCGTATGGAATGATGGGATCGCTGCGCCCGTGCGCCATAAAAATGGGCGGCTTATGCGCGTTTATTTCCCCAGCCAAGTTTTCAGTCTGAGGGAGTCGAGAGGACAATGCGATGATCCCGCCCAATTTCTCAGCATGATGCAAACCCGTATGCAAAGCGATTGCACCGCCTTGTGAAAATCCTGCCAGATAAATATTCTTTGCCGCAATGCCGCGCTGTTTTTCCTGCGCGATCAAACTTTCAACGGCTGCTTGCGAAGCCTGAATGCCCGCGCTGTCTATTGGACCATTGAAGGAGATGATGTCGTACCAAGCGCGCATCATCATGCCGCCATTGATGGTGATGGGTCTTTTGGGCGCGTGCGGAAACAGATAGCGCACCGCCACAGGCAAATTTATCTCTTGTGCGATAGACACAAAATCCTCGCCATCCGCACCCAAGCCGTGCAACCAGATGATGCTGTGCTGCGGTGAGGTGCCTGTGTCCAACGTGATGTGAGGCAACAGAGTACTCATATTTTTATAGATGATTTATCATTTGAGAGCTTGCCCCGTTATTTTTTCAGGCATGATCTCGCGTAACACCTGAAAAATTTCGCGATAATTTTTTGGCGGTTTTTTTAGCTCGGCTTCTTTTCGTGCATTACGAATCAGGGTGCGCAGCTTTTGTGCATCGGCGGTGGGATGAGTTTCGAGCAATTCGGTGAGAGCGTTTTCATTTTCAATCAGGCGATCACGCCAGCGTTCCAAATCATGCAGCCATGACGTGTGTTGTTGTGATTTCCCGCTCCACACTTCCAGTTTGGCGATGATGGGTGCCGTTTCTACTTCGCGCATCAAGCGTCCGATAAACTGCATCTGGCGCCGTTGTGCGCCAAATTTGTTGATGCGTTTCATTTCGTTCACTGCCTCCAGCAGGCGCTCGGGCAGATCCATATCCTTTAATTTATCGCTGCTCAGCGCGACCAATTGCTCGCCGATCTCCTGCAAATCCAGCATCTGTTTTTTGATTTTTGTTTTGCTGGGCGGCAAGTCCTGTTTGTCTGAATTATCCTCGTAAGAATGTATCATGGGAAATAATAACCGGGCGAAATAGTAATGGGATGTTGTTATCATAGCGCCTTTCATCCGATTAATTTTAAAATATGAGTACTCCCTCCCCAATAAAGACCCAGGGCGAAAACAGGTTTTCACACTCGCCCGAAACCCTGCGTGAAATTGCCAAAGATATGTTGTGCTACGCCAAACAGCAGGGAGCCAGCGCGAGCGTGGCCGAAGTTTCGGATGGCTTTGGGCAGGAAGTTACCGTGCGTCAGGGTGAGGTGGAAAACATCCAATACAATCGCGATAAAGGTTTGGGTATCAGTGTATATATCGGCCAGCAAAGCGGAAATGCACATACCTCGGATTTTTCCAAACAAGCCGTGCGCGACACTGTGGATGCCGCACTTTCAATTGCTCGGCACACTGCCAGTGACGATTGCGCGGGATTGCCCGATCAGGAAATGCTGGCCACCGAATTTCCAGATTTGGATTTATACCACCCGTGGTTGTTGTCGGTGGAGGGTGCAATTGAATTGGCTAAATCATGCGAACAAACCGCATTGGATTTTGATCCGCGCATTAGTAATTCAGAAGGGGCGAGCATCAGCGTGCATGAATCGCAATTTGTATTGGCCAACAGTTCGGGTTTTATCGGTGGCTATCCCAGTTCACGCCACGGCATCAGTTGTGCGGTTATCGCCGGCGAGGATGATGGTATGCAGCGCGATTACTGGTACAGTGAAGCGCGTGCGGCAGAAGATTTGCTTGGCGCAAAAGAAACGGGTTTGCTGGCAGCGCAGCGCGCCGTGCGCCGTTTGAATGCACGAAAACTTGACACCATGCAAACACCAGTATTGTTTGAAGCGCCCATCGCCGCCAGCCTGCTCGGACATTTTGTGGGTGCGGTAAGTGGCGGCGGGCAATACCGCAAATCTTCCTTTCTGCTGAACCAATTGGGACAAACAGTTTTTTCACCCGATATTCATATTGATGATATTCCAGACATCAAACGTGGATTGGCCAGCGGCGCATTTGATAATGAAGGTGTGCGCACACAGCGTCGCGCTATTGTTACGAGCGGTGTGTTAAATGGTTATTTTCTCAGCACTTATTCTGCACGCAAATTGGGCATGAAAACGACGGGTAATGCGGGCGGCAATCACAATTTAATTTTGCGTCCGGGTGACCTGGATTTTAACGGGTTGATGAAAAAGATGGATCGCGGCTTGCTCGTCACGGAGTTGCTGGGGCAGGGGGTGAACCATGTTACGGGCGATTACTCGCGTGGCGCAGCTGGCTTCTGGGTAGAGCGTGGCGAGATTCAATATGCTGTTGAAGAAATCACGATTGCGGGCAATCTCAAAGAAATGTATCGCAATATCGTCGCGGTGGGGAATGATGTTCTGGTGCAGGGTTCGCGCCAGAGCGGCTCTGTTTTGATCGGGAACATGATGGTGGCAGGTCAATAAACAAGCCAATCTAATCAAGCCACCGAAAAGCCTGCTCAAGTTTTTGTTTGGCATCGATTTCAATAATCTGGTCGTGTGAGACAACAATGCGTTGCACGTCCAGAGTCAGTAGCAATTTAACAGAGCGGGTCAGTGCGGATTTATCCCTGATTAAAAATTTTATCGTGCGCGACATGGTGAGATTTTCATAAACGCCCAGCAGGCGCGCCACCAGACGATTTACGCCCGTGTTGTTTGAACCAAAGCACGCCAATAAATCTGTGAAAATCAACGTGCCACTTGGTTGATGAAACCAAACGGTTTCCTGTAATGTGGGAATACCTTCAATAAAGAAGGCTTGCAGTTCTGCTGTCCAATCGGGTGATCCAGTCAATTCCATGCCTGCATCAGCAATCGTTTTATAACTTGCCAGATCGGGCCGTTTTCCTTTAAGACCAGTCGCAATGATTCCCGTGGCATAAGGAAATGCCTGCACGAATGGCAAAAAGTGCAGGTGATGCACCTTGTTCGGCGCGACCACGAATTGTACCGAGCCCAATTTGTCGAGTACCGCAATGAGAGCCGGCGTGGGGATAATGGGCGAATGTATCCAGAGCTTGCCACTCTGCAAGCGCACTACGGTCATGCGGGAGGTAATTGCAAACGGTCCAAATTTCAACACTTGCTGTGCGTACCAAATTTGATTGGGGACAATTGAGATTAAGGGCATCATGACGTTTTTTTATTGATAGCCATATGCAAGGGTTGCCTGCCGTGGATCGTTTGTGATGAATACTTTTCAAGTAGATATTTGGCCATAAAACGGTTTATGCCCCCCAGCGTTTGACTAATTCATGCGGGACATGCAGGTGATCCAGGATGCGCGCCACAACAAAATCTACCAAATCCTGCACGCTCTGTGGCTGAAAATAAAAACCCGGATTAGGCGGCAAAATCACCGCGCCCGCGTGGCTCAGCTTGAGCATATTCTCCAGATGAACAGAGGAAAATGGCGATTCACGCGGCACTAAAATCAGCTGGCGTTTTTCGTTGAGCATAACGTCCGCGCCGCGTGTGATGAGATCATCGCTCAAGCCTGCCGCAACAGCAGCGAGTGTGCCCATGGTGCAGGGGCAGATTACCATCGCATCGCCAGGGTTGGAGCCGGAGGCCATTGGCGCATACCAATCATCGCGGCTAAACACATGCAACTCACCGCTGAATTTTTTCGGAGATAATTTATTGAGATGCTCGAGCAATATTTTTTCTGCGTCCTGTGGACGATTGGGTAGCGTGAAGTCGAGCTCTTGTTTTGCCACGATTTGCGCGGCTTGTGAGTAAACCAAATGCACACGCTGACCGCTTTGCAGCAGACATTGCAGCAGCCTTATTCCATATGGCAGGCCGGATGCACCCGTAAAGGCAAGGACGACAGTTTTCATTTGGACACCTTTAAAGTTACGGCTTCATCGCCAATGACAGGATGCAAAAAATACGCGGCAATTAAACCATTCACCATGCCAAATAATAAGGCAGCGACGGCGAATATCGGAATAAGGTAGGCCACGCCAGTATGCGGAATGAGCCAGAAATACACGAGCAGGAGCTGTCCGGCAATATGCGCGAACGCGCCGAATATGCTGTGCGTGACGGAGCCAAACCAGCGCGCAGGCAAATGCCGACTCACCGCCAACACCAGCAGGCTACACAGCGCACCGCTCAGGCTGAGGAAAAATCCGGGGGTAAGCAGGCTACCCATCATTAAGCTGCTGCCTAATACGCGTAACAGCGTAACCCAGGCTGCGGTGCGCCAGCCAAAGCGTGCGAGGACAATTAAGGTCACGATGTTGGCAATGCCGGGTTTTACACCGGGTAGAGGCGAGGGAACGGCGGCTTCCAGCACAGACAGGCCGATGGCCAGTGCGGCCAATTTGGCGATGTGGTGATCTTCCGCCGTTGGATGCAGCGTAATAACCGAAGGTTTAGTAATTGAGGCTGTCATAACTGCTTTTCCCATCGCTGAGTTCCACGCTGACTTGATTGGGCAAGCATAGCGCGATTTCTCCGGCTTGTTTGAGCCATCCCTGCTGTACACAATATTGGCGGGGGCCGGGGTCGGAAGTGACGCGCGCTTGCAAATTTCTTACAACAACCTGCGTGATGCCCAACGGCCCCGGCACGGCAATGACTTGATCCCGGGATAAGGACACGCTGCTGAAAATCTTGCCACCACTACGGATTACGACCTGGTTTGCCATGCCGCTCTGCCCCGAATCATTTTGCCACAGTATGATAGCGAGCCAGGCAGTTCCTAGCGCGCTTATTAATATCACTATCCAATCCCCTGCTTTCAGGTGCGGAAGAAGATTAACTGGTAAGGGCGAGTTCACGATGCCGCAATAAAACTTGCTGTGTGCTGAAGTGTTGCGCCAGTTTCTCAGCCACATAAACTGAGCGATGTTGACCGCCTGTGCATCCTATGGCAACGGTCAAGTAATTGCGATTGTCGGCAATAAAACAAGGCAGCCAGTTTTCAACAAAAGTTCGTATGTCATGCAACATTTTTTGCGCGCTGGGGGTATTCTCCAGCAGCCGGATGACTGCTTCATCTCGTCCAGTCAGAGGGCGCAACAGGGGGTCGTAGTGTGGATTGGGAAGGCAACGTACATCAAATACCAGATCCGCATCCAGTGGAATGCCGTGTTTGAATCCGAATGATTGAAAAAGCAGGGTAATGCGCGCACGATCAGAATTTAAAAACTCTTTGATCCAGGCGCGCAGGGCATTAGGGTTAAGTTCGGTAGTATCGATGTGATGGCCAATGCTGC
>JBEBGP010000218.1:0-2750 GCA_040081045.1 Candidatus Nitrotoga sp. | reverse complement strand
CCTTATGAGTTTCCTATTTCATCGCAAAACGAAGAAAGTTATCAATGTCATCTGGGCAGTGGTCGCAATTCTCGTATCATTAAGTATGATGCTTTTCTTTGCCCCTGGCATCGAAAACTACCTGATGCAGTAGTTTTTGCACTGAATCAAAAACCTCCTCTGCCAACCCTGGCAAAGGGCTTTTTGCAGAGAAAAACTTTTGGCTGCCCACCTTACCCCTCCTTAATAACTTTTAGAAATACATCATGGGGTATGTCGACTTTCCCATGTTCAAGCATCTTCTTTTTTCCTTTCTTCTGCTTCTCAAGAAGTTTCATTTTTCGCGTGATGTCGCCTCCATAGAGGTATCCAGTAACGTCTTTACGCATTGCAGAAATTTTACGTGATGCGACGATGCGTCCATGCGCCATCGCTTGGATTTTAAGAACGAATAATTGTTTGGGGAGTACTTTCTCGAGCTTCTCAACCATTGCCTCGGCCTCGGTTTGAATGCGCCGGTCAGAAATAATTCTGGTAAATGCGTGTACCGGCTCATCGGCCACTAGCACATCGAGCCGGGTCACCTCAGCCGGCTTCATGCCTTTTAATTCATACGAAAGCGAGGCGTAGCCGGACGAAACACTTTTTAGCCTGTCAAAAAAACTACGCATAAGCTCACGTAACGGCATATCTGCCCTTAATTCAACTTTGCCATCGGGAAGAGATTCAGTGGTCGTCACCGTCCCCTCATGATCATACAAAATTTGCGTAATACCGCCCATATAGTCGGGCGGGGTCAAGATAATAACCTCTGTCCACATTTCGCGAACTTCTTTTGCCTGGCCATCGTTGGGAAATTTTGCAGGATTATAAATATTTTCAACCTTGCCGTTGTTATACGTAATCTCGTAAATAGTTGTCGGCATCGTCACCACTAATTCCAAATTAAATTCGCGCTTCAGGCGCTCGATTATAATTTCAAGATGGAGCATTCCCAGGAATCCACAGCGAAAGCCTCGTCCCATTATGCCCGATGACTCCTCTTCAAAACTAAGTGAGGAGTCACTCAATTTGAGCTTTTCGAGCGACTGCCGCACTGCGTGTAAATCATCCTGCGCTTCTGGGTACACACTTGCCCAAATGACCGGAGTCGGGGTCTTGTACCCATACAACGCAACCCCTGGATTTTTGGCGTTCGTGATGGTGTCACCAACCGAGGCAATGCCTGGCTGTTTGATTCCTGTAACAACGTACCCAATTTCCCCTTCAATCAAAGAGTCAGTTGGTGTTTCGTCTGGAGACATCACACCAACTTCTAAGCAAATAAAATCTTTGTCAGCATTAATGAATTTAAGTACGTCTCCCTTTTTGAAACTACCCCCAAACACCCTCATATAGACGATTATCCCGCGATTACTGTTGTAGCCAAAATCGAAAATCAAACCTTGCGCATCAGCAGTGTGCACGGGCGCTGGAACGCGCTCGACAACGGCGTTAAGCAGTTCCGCAACACCGGCGCCAGTTTTTCCTGAACACCCCAATATCTCACTTTCCTCAATACCCAGCAAAAGCGCGAGCTCACTTTTAATATCATCAACACGAGCATGTGGTGCATCAATTTTTGAAACTACCGGGATAATGACGCGATTCAATTGTTTCGCAACTGCTAGCACCGAAAGAGTTTGAGCTTCCACGCCTTGAGTACAGTCGACCAGCAAAATAACACCCTCAACCGCGGTGAGCGCACGAGACACTTCGTACGAGAAATCGACGTGACCAGGAGTGTCAATCAAATTCAGTACGTACGGCTGGTTACCCACTTTCCAATTCATGCGAACAGGAGCCATCTTAATCGTAATACCTCGTTCTCGCTCAAGATCCATTTTATCGAGCACCTGATCCTGCATCCGCCTCGCTTCAATGGTACCCGTTATTTCAAGCATGCGATCAGCCAATGTCGACTTCCCATGATCGATGTGCGCAATGATACTGAAGTTACGTATTTTCTGTGGCATACATTACAATGTCGTCTGCGATGACTCCTCGGCTGAAGTCGCATAGGGAACGGCAAATTTCGCCGCAAAACCACGCGGCAAAATGCGCCCCTCCATACTTTCAGCTACTTCGCGAATTTCGCGGTTACAAAGCACCCAATAGACGACAGAGGCCACTATAACCCCTGCAGCCGCTGCGACAAAGCCCTTGAGGACCACCGTCACAAAAGTGGAGCCTGCCTCGAGGTCGCCAATACTCATTAAGCAGACATAGCTGGAGAGACCAGCGAAAACTGAAGCACAGACTGCCTGCAAGAACGTTGGCAGGACTCGCTTAAAGTATGCCCCATGTTTTAACGAAAAATGCACGAAAAGCACGCTCATTCCCGCACAGGTGCCCAATGTCCATGCAATGGGAAGAATTAATACTTCTGTCCCAGGAACATTTGTCACTCGTAACAGGGCCTCGAGAAAATTTTCGATACTGGCAATGCTGCGAAATTCAACACCCAAGAGGGCTACCGCAAGCGTGACTACCGCGGTGACGGCAGAAGCGAAAACAGGGATTCGCGTCTCCCCGGCGGCGTAGTACGCACGAATCAAAAGTAGCGTAATCCCCTGCGCAACAAGAGACAATATAAAAATGCCGAACACAGCAGCCGTCAGTCGGGTATCTGTCCAGTCAAACTTCCCTGACCCCAAAATTGCACGGGTGGCGTGTGCGCGAAGAACGAGAGCAAGTGCCATAGCCGGAAAAGACCAAAAAATAATGTACCT
>JBEBGP010000210.1:0-2753 GCA_040081045.1 Candidatus Nitrotoga sp. | reverse complement strand
CCGCTGGCATACGCTTTAATCGCCTGCACGATGTTGCCAACAAAAGTACGGTCTTGCCCGCGTGTCGGTGCAAAGCCCGGTGCTTCATCACAGCACCACACCACCACATCGGCGGCCGCTTCAATATCGGCTACTTTGTAGCGATCAATGAGTTTCTTATAACCCGCGAAATACAGCACTTTTGAACCCGCTGCACGGAAAGCACGGCCAATGGAAAACAACACCGCATTACCCAGTCCACCACCCGCCAGCAGCACTGTTTCACCCGCTGCGATTTCAGTCGGCGTACCAGTCGGCCCCATTAACACTACCGCTTCGCCGGGGACAAGCTGATCGCATAATTGCGACGAACCACCCATTTCCAACACGATGGTGGACAGCAAACCCTGCCCAATATCTACCCACGCGCCAGTCAGCGCCAGGCCTTCCATCACCATGCGCGTGCCATTAATTTGCGTGGCGGTTGTTTCGTAATTTTGCAAACGATAAAACTGTCCCGGCAAAAATGCGCGCGCAGCTGCGGGGGCCTTCACCACTACCTCGACAATGCTGGGTGTGAGACGCACAACCTGGTGCACGGTTGCGCGCAGATCGTTGTTTAATTGCGTGAAGAATTGGCTGTCACTCACTTTGGCTGCGGCTGCAACCTGTGCCAACACTTTACTTACCACCGGATAACCCTGTTTGGCACTGCCCATGGCCTTCACCACATTGCCAAAATAAGAGGGATGCAAATCGCCAAAAAAACTGACGAAGCGACCGTCGTGATGCCGAGCCTGTAACACCTGCGCCTTGTTCGGTTTGGTGTTGCCGCGCTCTGGCTTCACCACTTCACCATGCTCATTACAGGCTTGAAAGTATTTTCCATCCAGTTGGAATTGCTCCGGAAATTCACGCGATAGAACAGTGTTCGGCTGTGTGCCCGCTGCCACCAGTATGGTGCGTGCAGGAAGGGATAACTCGCCCAAACTCTGCCAGATCCCATCGGCATCCATCACCTGCTGCTTGATCACCATGGCGCAGACATCCTGATTGGCATCGATCTCCACGCGCAGTGGGGTCAAACCTTCGGCAAAATAAATACCCTCCTCCAAAGCCTTTTCAACTTCTTCATGATTGAGCGTATATGCCGGGCTATCCAGTAAACGCTTGCGGTACACCACGGTCACGCCACCCCAAGATTGCATCAATTTAATCAGATCCGGCTCGCGCTTTGCATTTGCCGCCGCGACTCGCTCGGCGCGGATAGCACGGGCATGGCTCAAAAACTCATCCGCCACGATGGTTTCCTCTTTTGTCCAGGTTGAGCGCAATATAGCTTCAGTTTTTTCTGCCGACAGCATTTCATAGCGCCGCAGAAATTTTTCCACCTGCCCCGGATAATAAGCCAGCGATTCCGTCGCGGTATCCACTGCAGTCAGTCCGCCGCCGATGACCACCACGGGCAGGCGCACCTGCATGTTGGCGATGGAATCCACTTTGGCCGCACCTGTTAATTGCAAAGCCATCAAAAAATCAGACGCGGTACGCACGCCATTGGCCATGCCATTCGGAATCTCCAGCAGCGTGGGCCGCCCCGCACCCGCAGCCAGCGCGATGTGATCAAACCCCCGTGCAAAGGCGCTATCTGCGGTGATTGTGCCGCCAAAACGCACACCGCCGAACAGTGCAAATTGGCTGCGCCGTTCCAGCAGCAAGCGAATAATTTTCAGGAAATTTTTATCCCAGCGCACGGTGATGCCATATTCGGCCACGCCGCCAAAACCGGCTTGAATTCTATCTTGCAGCGGCTCGCTCAAGCTGCTCGCATCATATACTGGCTGAAATGGCACACGCTCGCCATGCACAGTGACTCCGCTTAACTCACCCGGTAATGGCTCAATTTTTAAACCGTCAATGCCCGCTATAATATGGCCATCATTCATCAAATGATGTGCCAGCGTAAAACCTGCCGGCCCCATACCCACTACCAGCACCCGTTTGCCAGTGGAGGCACGCGGTGTTGGGCGGCGGATGTTGAGCGGATTCCAGCGTGTCAGCAGGCTGTAAATTTCAAACCCCCAGGGCAACTCCAACACATCTTTCAACGAGCGCGTTTCGGATTGTGGGATATTTACCGGCTCTTGCTTTTGATAAATGCATGACTTCATGCAATCGTTACAAATGCGATGCCCCGTCGCAGCACACATAGGGTTATCCACCACAATCACCGCCAGCGCGCCAATTGCCAAACCGGAGGCTTTGATTTTGTGGAATTCGGAAATTTTTTCATCCACCGGGCAACCCGCCAGCGGTGTGCCGAAATGATTCTTTTTAAACGCGGGTGGCTCGCCCGCAACTGTTTTATCCAACGGGGCAACGGCCTTCTCGCGTAAACCGGTAGAGCAGGAATCCTTGCCCTGTTCGTGACACCAAATACAATAATTGGCCTCGCCCAAGGCACCCGCCAAATTCGTACCCTGGTCGGTTAAAGCGAATCCCTCACGCTGGCGCATATGATTTTTAGACAAGGTGTAGGCAGCGTAATGCAAGCCCTCAACCGGGACAACATGCACCAGGTGCTTGAAGTCCAGCTTGGCGGGTACTTTGAATAACACACCCTGCCGATAGCGCAGCTTGCCCGCATCTGCCTGTGCCGCCCATGCCGCATAACGCTCGGCAACATCCAGCTTGTCCGCGTTCGCCAACTCGTCTTCCAGCCAACCATTCACATGACGCACAAAATCCGTTTCGCTGAACGTAGCCGCGCCGGT
>JBEBGP010000080.1:0-2759 GCA_040081045.1 Candidatus Nitrotoga sp. | reverse complement strand
GTACCGATCAATATGCTGGTCAAAGTTGCAGGTACGCCACTGGCTGAAACCGCGACAGAACTGGATTCGCTGGATTTTGTCCGAACCATCGCCGCTGCCCGCATCACCATGCCCAAAGCGCGGGTGAGACTTTCTGCAGGACGGCAGGAAATGAGCGAAGCGGTGCAGGCGCTATGTTTTCTGGCCGGGGCAAATTCCATATTTTATGGCGAGCGTTTATTGACTACCGGCAATCCAGAAGTCGAACGCGATCGCGCGTTGCTGGATAAGTTGGGGATGTATTCGATAAATAAGAAATGTTAAGCATTTTATTTTGTGGTTGATCAAACAAAGCAAACCCTAACTTCCCTTCAATCTCCCCTTGTACCCGAAAAGGGCACGCCTTCGCAGCAGGGGGAAGACCAGCCTACATTGGTTGTTAATTGCACCGTTACACAAACCGCAATGTGATGCGCAACATCAACGGCATATATGACGATTGATTAAGGCAAATTTTTTGATGCCATTCTCCACCCTTCATCCAACACTCAACGAACGTGCCGTCACGGGTCTGTTACGCACGCGCTGCACAGTTGAAAGCCCATCCTCGCCGCACATTGTGATAGATGGGAAATCCTATCTATCTTTTTGCAGCAATGATTATCTCGGCTTGGCTAATCATCCGCAGCTTATCTCCGCAATGCAGCAGGGCGCGCAGCAATGGGGGGTGGGATCGGGTGCGTCGCATCTGGTGAGTGGCCACACCGTGGCACACCAACAGATGGAAATTGCGTTGGCGAAATTTGTCGGTAAACCTGCCGCATTGTTTTTTTCTTCCGGTTACCTTGCTAATCTGGGCGTGGTGCAGGCCTTGGTGGGGCGCGGCGACACAGTATTTGCCGACAAATTGAATCACGCTTCGCTCAATGATGCCATGCTGTTATCGCGAGCCGCCATCAAACGCTACCGGCACAATGATGTCGCGCACCTGGCTTTGTTATTGCAACAATCGGCGGGGACAGGGCGTAAATTAATTGTCACCGACGCGGTCTTCAGCATGGATGGCGACATCGCGCCCTTGCCTGAATTGGTTGGCTTGTGCGAGCAGAATGATGCGTGGTTATTGATCGACGACGCGCACGGTTTTGGTGTATTGGGCAAGCAAGGGCGCGGCAGCGTTGCACATTATTTTCTGAATAATCCGCGCATCATTTACATGGCGACATTGGGCAAAGCCGCTGGCGTATCCGGTGCATTTGTCGCGGCAGAGCAAGTAGTCATCGACACGCTGTTGCAAGCAGCGCGCACTTATATTTACACCACCGCCAGCCCGCCCGCCTTAGCCAGCACGCTTATCGCCAGCCTGGGTTTAATCGAACAGGACGATTGGCGACGCGCGCAATTGCAAAAATTAATTGCACAATTGCGTGCAGGCCTGCAATCGCTGCCGTGGAAATTATTACCTTCGGATACGCCCATTCAACCGCTGGTTGTAGGCGAAAATAATGTTGTATTGAAATTAAGCGATGCGCTGCGCGGGCAAGGAATATGGATACCGGCCATTCGCCCGCCCACTGTGCCGCCTGGTACAGCGAGGTTACGCATATCCTTATCTGCCGCGCACAGCGACTGCGATGTGGCCAGACTTATTACCACCCTGCATGAGCTTGCACGTTGAAATTTTCGGTAACGGTGCGCCGCTGTTGCTGTTGCATGGCTGGGGGATGCACGGCGGCATGTGGGGCGATGCAGTCCGCAAATTAGCGCGGCATTTCACCGTGCATTGCCCGGATTTGCCGGGGTATGGCGCAAGCGGCAATATCACACCTTATAATCTGGATGCGCTTGTTTCGAGCTTGTCTGAGTATGCGCGGCAACATCTTTCCGGCCAAATGTTGACGGTATGTGGTTGGTCATTGGGCGGACAGATTGCATTGCGTTGGGCGGAGCATGTGCCGCAGCAAGTGCAGCGATTGGTACTGGTGGCGAGCACACCTTGTTTTGTGCAACGAGCGGATTGGTTGTGTGCCATGCCCGGGGAAACTTTTCAAGCATTCGAACAGGATTTGCAGACGAATTCTGCACGAACATTGAAACGATTCATCTCGTTGCAAGTGCGCGGCAGTGAACAGGAACACGAGTGTCTGGCACACCTGCGCGGCAGCTTGTTGAATTGTGCGCAACCGCATTACTCGGCGTTACGTGATGGGCTGGCCATTTTGCGCGAGACAGATTTGCGCGCGTCATTGCCGCACATTAAGCAGCCTGTGTTGGTGCTTGCGGGTGAGCGCGATGAACTCACTCCCGCGCCAGCTTCAGAATATCTGGCGCAACATTTGCCGAACGTGAAAATGGTGGTAATCAAGGGTGCGGCGCACGTGCCATTTTTATCGCACACAGATACATTTCTGCTGCGATTGAAAAATTTTATGGATAATAAATAACGAGGAGTCATAAATAGGGTGCCAGGAACAAGTTATCAAAGCGCGCAAATAAGAAATCCAAGCCCGATCAAGAAGAGCCAAGCTCCCTGCATCCTCTGTAGAAAAAATGAACGAATTCGACATAGACAAAAAACAGTTACGCCGCGCTTTTAATCGCGCTGCCAGCACCTACGATAGTGCGGCAGTATTGCAGCATGAGGTATGCCGCCGCATGTTGGAGCGGCTCGATTTTATCAAGATGCAACCCGCACAAGTATTGGATGCGGGCAGCGGCACGGGATGGGGCACACGGCAACTGGCGCAGCGTTATCCGGCGGCACACATGCTCTCGTTGGA
>JBEBGP010000183.1:0-2764 GCA_040081045.1 Candidatus Nitrotoga sp. | reverse complement strand
CATTACAACCACGGCGTACCCCTGCGGGTACATGGAGGATTAAATCAGTGCTTCCTTAGGTTAACTCAATGCAACTGTTGTTATAGTAGGACTAAGTTATCTCTATGCACCAGTTCCTGTTCATCGACGTAACCTAGGATACTTTCGATCTTATGGCTGGCATGACCGGCAATACGCTGCGCTTCGTCTGAATTGTAGTTGCTCAGGCCGCGGGCGATGTCTTGATTTTTCTCATTCAGAATGGCGACTACTTCGCCGCGTTTGAAGTGCCCCGCGACTTTAATCACGCCTACCGGCAGTAAGCTCTTGCCGTCAGAGCGTAGTGCATGCACCGCCCCCGCATCCAGTACCAATTGACCGCTGACCTGCAGATGATCGGCCAGCCATTGTTTGCGTGCCGCCAGCGATAAGGTGGGTGCTTTGAGCAGTGTGCCGATGCTGATGCCATCCATTAAACGTATGAGCACACCGGGTTCGTGGCCGGAAGCAATGACTGTATGGGCACCGCTGCGTGCCGCGCGTTTAGCCGCCAGAATTTTGGTCAGCATACCGCCGCGAGCGATACTGCTTCCTGCACCGCCAGCCATGGCTTCCAACTTTTCATCACCTGCCTGTGCAATGGTAACCAGTGTGGCCGTGCGGTCTTTGCGCGGGTCAGCGGTATACAGACCGGTTTGGTCGGTGAGAATGATGAGTGCGTCCGCCTCAATCAAATTGGCAACGAGCGCGCCCAAAGTATCATTGTCACCAAATTTAATTTCATCCGTGACCACCGTGTCATTTTCATTGATGATGGGGATGACATTCAGCGACAGCAAAGTACGCAGTGTGGAGCGTGCGTTGAGATAACGTTCGCGATCGGCCAGATCAGCATGGGTGAGTAACACCTGTGCGGTATGCAAACCATATGCGCCAAAGCAACTTTCATATACTTGCACTAAACCCATCTGGCCAACGGCAGCAGCAGCCTGCAATTCATGCACGGCATCGGGTCGTTGCTTCCAGCCCAGGCGCTGCATACCTTCGGCGATTGCGCCGGATGACACCAATACCACTTCGTAGCCGGTCTTGTGTAAAGTGGCGATTTGCTGTGCCCAATTATTGATGGCATGTCTGTCCAGGCCTGCGCCTTGATTAGTGACCAGGCTGCTACCAACTTTAACGACTATGCGTTTACATGTTGTTAAAGTAAATTTCATTTGAGCGGTTTTCATAAAGTGTCTGTAAATGACAGGGTGTTGGCTGCGGCGAGATCGGCCTCTTGTTGTGCCTGGCGCGCCGTATTTTCCAGATGCTCCATGATGGCATAAACTAATTCTTTGCAGCCCTCGCCGGTGATGGCGGAGATGGCAAAGTGACGGGTATGTGTGCCGAATTCTTGAAGGAAGCTGGCTATTTTTGCATCTCGTTCGGGCAGCAAGTCGAGTTTATTTAAGACCAGCCAGCGTGGTTTGTCATACAGGGCTGGATCATATTTTTTGAGCTCATTCAAAATGGCATGGGCTTCATGCACTGAGTCTACGCCTTCATGCATGGGTGCAAGATCCACCAGATGCAGCAACAGCCGGGTTCGTGCCAGATGGCGCAAAAATTGATGCCCCAGCCCCGCACCTTCTGCCGCACCCTCGATTAAGCCGGGAATGTCTGCAATCACAAAACTTTTTTCGGCAGACACACGCACCACGCCGAGATTGGGATGAAGTGTGGTAAATGGGTAGTCGGCCACTTTTGGGCGGGCGGCAGAAACAGCGCGTATAAATGTGGATTTGCCCGCATTCGGCATGCCGAGCAAACCTACATCGGCCAGCACTTTCAGCTCTAATTGCAATTCGCGCCGCTCGCCTTCAGTGCCCGGTGTGCTGCGGCGGGGCGCGCGGTTGGTGCTGGATTTGAAATGGATATTGCCCAAGCCACCCTTGCCGCCCTGTGCGAGTAATTTTTTGTCGCCGTCGTGCGTCAGATCGGCAATCTGCTCGCCTGTTTCGATGTCGGTGATAACCGTGCCTACAGGCATAAGCAACATAACATCCTCCGCGCCCTTGCCGTAACATGCCGCGCCGCGTCCAGGCTCGCCATTTTTAGCGCGATGGATACGGGCGAAGCGATAGTCGACCAGTGTGTTGATGTTGCGATCTGCTACCGCATAGACACTGCCGCCCCAGCCGCCATCGCCGCCATCCGGGCCGCCCTTGTCGATGAATTTTTCACGGCGGAAAGTAGCCGCACCGTTGCCACCATTACCTGCGATGACTTCAATTTTTGATTCGTCTATAAACTTCATTGTATGTTGGAAATTTCATTATCTTTCGGGTGATTTACCTTTGTTGAAATGTCCCCGAATTAACTTTGTTGCGGGGGTAAGTATTGTCCGGCTAAATATTGCCTGGTTGCGGGGTAAACAAAAAAGCCCTATCGCAGGATAGGGCTTGATATTGACGTCTTATGTGTGCCTACGCTGCAACCACGCTCACTGTTTTGCGTTGATGCGGTCCTTTAACAGCGAACATAACTTTCCCGGTCGCCGTGGCAAACAGTGTGTGATCTTTGCCCATGCCAACGTTATCGCCCGCGTGAAATTGCGTGCCGCGCTGGCGCACGATAATGCTGCCTGCGTTAATCAGCTCGCCGCCATAGCTTTTTATACCCAGGCGTTTTGAGTGTGAGTCGCGGCCGTTACTGGTACTGCCCCCGCCTTTTTTCGATGCCATGTTACTGCCCCCTTAGCGTTAAGCTGAAATGCCGTCGATGCGAATTTCAGTATAGT
>JBEBGP010000295.1:0-2765 GCA_040081045.1 Candidatus Nitrotoga sp. | reverse complement strand
ATGGTAGCGTTCAAGGCCGTCAGGCTCGCATTTTTGGCATAGTAATCCAATTTGATGCTCTCCAATTCCGTGTCTGTCCGGCAAGGCGGCTCACAAAAAGATTGGGTACAAGTGTTGTCATCTGCGCTAATTTCTGTTACCGCATTAAGACCTCCTTGGGTAATCAAAGGCTCGTGATTGGCGCTCAACGGGTCAAAGTAATAATTGATCGTCGCGCCAAAATTAGAAAAGTCAATACCCGTGTAGGAAAAACGGTTGCCTGCGGCATTGTAACCAATTTCCCCGCCCGGCAAGGATGTTTCCAAGCCTTGACGCGGCCGAATTATACCGTCCGGTACCGAGAAATCAATGCCCGTCTGACTGACCACATTGAAGTTGCGGTTGCAGTCGTAGTACAAGCCACGGAATATGTTATCATCACTGGTTGTAGTTGGATCATCAATATAGGCATTTTGCTGATTGGCCAGATTACCGATATGCAAGTTCGTAAAGGCGTTACGCCTGATTTGCTTGTGCTGGTCGCCAGTATTGATCGAAATGGTTCCTATGGCTTCCACGCCGTCAGGCCCTGCTACTCTCGTGAACTCGTTCTCCTCGCAGGTAAAGCCACTCACATCCGTCTCAAAGATGACTCCGACGGCATCCGTAGTAGGTTCAGTGGAAGGCAGGTCGCCAAGATTAAAGTTATTGAACAGGATGGTTGCCCCATCCACCGACCAGTTGCGAATACCCACAAAATTGCCGTCAAAATTGGTCTGGCGCACAATGTACGGACGGTTGACCGTGCTAGTTTGTGCCTGAATAGCATAGCCCAAACCGCTAAAACCGGAGAAAGTGTAAGATGAAGGCGGATAAACAATGCCGTTCGCACTGCTTGTGACCGTAAACCCAGCATCAACAGATTGTATGCCATAGCCCCAGTCGTCAATGGAACTGCCCTCAATGTCTCTTTCGTTTGTAAATGTTGTGCCGGCAATATTTACGCCGTTCACCCCGGACATATAAATAAAGGAATTGAAAGGCACACTGTGCGGGTAATCATTGTCCGTCACAAATGCGCAACGGCTAAATGTTCCCAAATAATTGCGCGGCTGCCCCTGCTGCCCCGTTGGAAATGGGAAAGGCCAAAAGTTTAAATAGTTGGCGAAATTTATGCCCAAGACGTTGTTTCTGAAAGTTGTGCCATTACAACTGATCTGGCCACCTGCAAATGCGGCAGTAGGGCCGTACAACTGGGCGGCCGTTTGGGCATTTTCGATGACGCTTCCCGTCAATCCTTCCAATCTGCCCTGCGCCCGCACGCCATTTACCACATATTGCGATTGAGGTGGAATCGCAGCGCTGCCCTGTACTTCCACGCCCTTCCACGTCTGCGAACATCCCATGCTGGTGAGCGTGCCACTTAGTCGAACGCGGGCGTTGGGTCGAATAATAACCTTGCTGTTCTCGCCGAACCGGACGCGTACGCCAGAGTTGATAGTCAGCGTAGCGCCGCCCATTATTGTCAAGTTCCCTTCGATCAAGAAATCGCCGTTATTGGGCGTGTTGGCCGTCGTCCAAGTGGTGTTCGCGCTGATGATCACATCCACCATGTCAGGCTGTACCAAGCAGGCTTGAAGAATGGGCGAGATAGCGATGATTTGGCGCATACGCTCGCCTTGACCGGGAGAATGGTATATCATGCAACTGGGCAAAGTATAAGACATAATCAAATTCACATCAGGATTATACCCAGAATTGTTGCAAGGGTCTTGATAACCTCCCGCAAAGTACCAATTACAATTATTTGGGTTGATCCAGTTCCCATCCATACCATTATCCGCTGGCGTATCAGTAACATAGTCGCCGCAACTTTGGCTATTTGACCCGTTAACACATTCAGGACATTGCGTAGGATCAGATGGAACATTGTTACATCCAATTAAAGGATCAGCCGTTCCATGGAAAGTATGCCACAAGCCAAGACAGTGTCCCATTTCGTGCGATATCGCACGGCTCTTGACAAGAGGAAATGAAGTATTCCAACCAAAATTTGAGTTAATATAAGTGTTTGTGCCACCTATAATAAACTTCTTGCTTGGTATATCTGGCGCACCAGCACTGCCGCCAATGTCATCTCCACCTAAATACATATCTATGCCGTCCGGGTGTTCCGGGTAGTCACTCAAGTCGCAGGCTTGCCCCAGCCCAAAGTTGTATAGCGCATCGTTATTGATATAGTTAACTTCGCAATCCCATACAAAGTAGATGTTATGAGGCGCAAAGTCTTCGCGCATCAATTGTATTGCATCTTTTGCTTCTTCCATGGTTTGGCCTCCTGAACCATCTGATCTTCTCAAAGCGTGCACATAAATACGTATATAGAATGGCCCAGATGGAGGATTTGAAGGGGCAAAACCAGGCGGTATTTGTCCTATGGCACCCGCGCCTCCGATTGTTGTGCAAAATGGCTGATTTTGAGCGCCCAAAGTAGTTGCCGAAAATAAGGTGATAATAAGGATTAGCAGTTTGGTTGTCAAGTCATGTGATTTCTGCTTGAAGATGTTTTTCATGATTTGCGTATTTTTTTATTGTTTGCGAATTTGTGAAAATTTGACTTTGTGGCTGTGGCGGAGGTGGTATCCTCGGTTTAGCCGAGCTATAAAAGCATTGAAGGAATTGTATGTGCATTTACCAGTAGTGATGAGGTGTTTTATTTCTTGTTGGCACTAACGCAGATTGTGAAAAAAAGCCAGCGCAATCAAGCCCGGATAGAACGCACTCTC
>JBEBGP010000362.1:0-2770 GCA_040081045.1 Candidatus Nitrotoga sp. | reverse complement strand
CGTTGCGAAGGGGATCGACCATTCGCTTCCTCGCACGCCTTGCATCCCATCCCGCAAAACCGAGTGTGCGGTCATGCGGGACTTAATCAGAGGTTCCTTAGGATATCCCCGAATGAAATTCTGCCCTGAATGCGCTGCCCCCGTTGAATTCAAGCTTCCGCCGGATGATGATCGCCCGCGCTACATCTGCACCGCCTGCACCACCATCCATTATCAAAACCCCAAGCTGGTCATAGGCTCCATTCCAGAATGGCAGGATGGGCGAATATTATTATGCCGCCGCGCCATCGAACCGCGCTATGGCTTTTGGACACTGCCCGCAGGATTTATGGAAAATGGTGAAACCACGACCGCTGCCGCCATTCGAGAAACACTGGAAGAAGCCAATGCGCGGCTGATTTTGGGTGATCTCTACACCATATGCAACCTGCCGCACATCAACCAGGTGCATTTGCTGTTCCGCGCCCAACTGCTCGATCTGAATTTTTCATCCGGGGTAGAAAGTCTGGAAGTGAAGCTGTTTGAAGAGCACGATATACCCTGGGATGAACTGGCATTCCGCCCGGTGCGCTTGTCGCTAGAACATTATTTCGCCGACCGCAAACGCGGCAATTTTGAATTCAGGATTTGTGATGTAAATGCGCCAGCGCGCTGAAATTTACCCGCTTGCCAATACTATGCGCATTTAACTGAAGCCTGGTCTGGCCTAAAATAAAAGCCATGAGGTTTACTTATTTTTTGGATTGATAGGCGGCGTTAAGCATAGGCTTGAAATATTCACTGATGTATGGCCAATTACGCATATTTGTCTTGCCCTCTCTTCAGCCATGTTTAACTCAATGTCCAGATACGCAACTTTGGTTTTAAGGCTGGATATTACGGGCAAATGCTGCATAATCCTGCTCGCTATAATTCATGCTCCAATTGATTGCTGAACGAGACTGCGCCGCATGGAAAGTAGCCTGATATAATTCGCGCCTGATTCGATTTTTTCTTAACTACCACCCCTTCTTCTATTCCCAAGGCAATACACCATGAGCTTAAATGATGTTCCATCCGGCAAAAGCATTCCCAACGACTTCAATGTCATTATTGAAATACCCATGAACGGCGCGCCCGTCAAATATGAGGTTGATAAAGAATCCGGCGCGATTTTCGTTGATCGCTTCATGAGCACAGCAATGCACTATCCGTGCAACTATGGTTACATTCCACACACACTGTCAGATGATGGTGATCCGGCTGATGTGCTGGTAATCACGCCAGTGGCACTATTGCCGGGTGTCGTGGTGCGCTGCCGTCCATTGGGCGTACTGAAAATGGAAGATGAAAGCGGCGTGGATGCCAAGATATTAGCCGTGCCTGTCGATAAACTTTCGACCATGTACCGCAATGTAAAAAATCACACTGACTTTCCGGAAATTATTCTGCAACAGATCACCCATTTCTTTGAACACTATAAAGATCTGGAACCCAAAAAATGGGTCAAAGTGACGGGCTGGTTTGGTATCGAAGAAGCGCGCAAAGAAATTCTGGATGCAGTATCAAATTATCAAAATACTGAAAAATTTCATCAGATGAGTGCCGACAATAAAAATGACATCCCGCATCATTGATGGCAAAGCCATCGCGCTGGAAGTGCGCGCCGAGTGGAAGTTACGGGTCGATGCCTTAAAAGCGCGCGGCATCACGCCGGGGCTGGCGGTCATCATGGTGGGCGAAGATGCAGCCTCTAAAGTTTATGTCAGCAACAAAGTCAAAGCCTGCGCGGATATGGGCATACACTCTGAACGTATCTCATTACCCGCCGACACACCCGAAACAACGCTGCTGCAAAAAATTACCGAACTGAATGCCGCGCCGCATATACACGGACTGCTGGTGCAATTGCCCGTGCCCAAACACATTGATGGCAACAAAATTTTAGAGGCCATCGCGCCACACAAAGATGTGGATGGCTTTCACCAAACTAATGTTGGCGCATTGGTTTCGGGTCATTCCCAATTCCCACCCTGCACCCCGGCAGGGGCGATGAAGCTGCTGGAGAAATGCGGCATCGCAATAGAAGGCAAGCACGCGGTGGTGGTGGGGCGCAGCAATATTGTCGGCAAACCGATGGCACTCATGCTGCTGCATAAAAATGCCACCGTCACACTGTGCACGTCCAAAACACAGAACCTCGCCAGCCACACCCGCAACGCCGATATTCTGGTGGTGGCAACGGGCAAGCCGCATATGATTTCCGGCGACATGATTAAACCGGGCGCGGCAGTGATTGATGTCGGCATTAACCGCCTGCCCGATGGCAAGCTGGTGGGTGATGTGGATTTTGATAGCGCGAAAAAAGTCGCGGGCTGGATTACCCCCGTACCCGGCGGAGTCGGCCCCATGACTATCACCATGCTGCTGGCGAATACAATACAGGCGGCGGAACGCACAGCGCAGTAATTCCAGTTCGCGTTAAAAACGATAACTGTGTACCCGCAAGCACTAAAAGTACGCAATCCGCTATGGGCCAAGCCCATGCGGAATTGTCAGGAGTGCGCCGTGGTTGTAAGAGACTGATAACAAAGTCAGGCAATTTGCTACTCAATAAATTGAGTGCAAAGTTGACACAGCCCCAACAACACACGCTGTTGGCATCGTCTTCGGCTCCTGAGTGAAACAACTGATATAACTACTAGCCATCTGACTAACCCGGCAAAAGACGCCGGGCAAGTCATTGGTTATAGCCATCCCACTAAGCAACCAAAAGACGGTTGCAAAGTGG
>JBEBGP010000188.1:0-2775 GCA_040081045.1 Candidatus Nitrotoga sp. | reverse complement strand
CCAGAACAAACATGGGGCGACCGGGTATAACTTGAAAGCGACCCGGCAAAGTTATTTCAACCAGACCGCGCCGTACCGCATCCATACTGACCGGCAGTTGATTTTTTATCGCATCCAGCGCAGCCAAAGCCGCACTGGCATTATTTAATTGAAACGCACCGCGTAATGCCGGGTAAGGTAGCGCGCTGCGTGTACCTGCATACTGCATATCGGTATTTTGATTGTTTCTGTTGGCTACCCCTTTGAAATTCCACTGCTGCTTGCCTGCCGTAAAACTGAAGTGCTCGCCCAAACACTGCAACTGTGCGCCCACATCTTTTGCAACAATCCGCACCGCGTCCGGCACATCCATATCACCAAACACAGCCACTTTTCCAGCACGCAAAATTCCGGCCTTTTCAAATGCAATTTTTTCCCGCGTATCACCCAGATAATCCATATGGTCCATATCCACACTCGTCACCACGGCACAATCTGCGTCAAAAACATTCACCGCATCCAAACGTCCACCCAGCCCCACTTCCAATATCGCCACATCAACCTTATGTTCGATAAAACATTGCATGGCGGCTAACGTGCCAAATTCAAAATAGGTGAGCGGAATTGCCGCACGCACCTGCTCAATTTTTTCAAACGAAGCACACAGTTCGGCATCACTTACTGGCTGTTTACCGATCCGCACGCGCTCGTTATAACTTAACAAATGCGGGGAGGTGTAGCAGCCAACACGATAGCCGGCAGCGTGGAGTATGGATTCCAACATGGCACACACCGACCCCTTACCGTTTGTACCTCCGACGATAATAATTGGAAATGTTGGATTAAGATCAAGCCGCTGCTTGATTTGCGTCATACGCCCCAGGCCGAGCGCAATGGTTTTTGGGTGCAATGATTCAAGGTGGGATAACCAATCAGCTAGGCTATGCAGCATGCTGGCAACTAGAGTCTGTTGACAATTATCCGGCGAGATGCGTTGCTCGCCCGATGGAGATGAATGCAAGGCGGAGGGCTTGCCATGGCCGCTCCCTTGGCAAGCCCGACAACGCGGCAGGCACTCCATCGGGCGGCAATCCTGCGGAAACGGGGGAATCGGGCGCATTGCGGCGTTGTTCGCTCCTTGTTTGGAATGACCAAACCGCGTCTCGCGCGCCTTGCACTGCATCCCGCCCCCCCCTGTTCGCATCCGTCGCATGATTGTCAACAGACTCTAGACACTCTGGTCGTTCGCTACAGGGATCGCCGGATTTTTGGTCAGCAGGGTCAGCAGCGTTACGATTTGTTCGCGCATTTGGCGACGATCAATAATCATGTCGATTGCCCCGTGCTCCAGCAGAAATTCGGCACGCTGAAAACCTTCCGGCAGGGTTTCCCGAACTGTTTGCTGAATAACCCGCGCGCCGGCAAAACCAATCAACGCGCCAGGCTCGGCGATCACCACATCGCCCATAAAGGCAAAGCTGGCCGACACGCCGCCCATCGTTGGGTCTGTCAGCACCGAAATAAAAGGCAGTTTTTCAGCACTCAACTGTGTCAGCGCCGCGCAAGTTTTGGCCATTTGCATCAGCGATAACAAACCCTCCTGCATACGCGCCCCGCCGCTTGCGGTGAAGCATACAAACGGAATCTTCTGCTCGATAGCAATTTGCACACCGCGCACAAACCGCTCGCCCACCACCGAACCCATCGAGCCGCCCATAAAACCAAATTCAAACACCGCCGCCACCAAAGGCAAACCATGTACACATCCCTGCACGACTACCAGCGCATCTGTCTCACCCGTTTCACGTTGTGCAGAGGTTAAGCGTTCGCTATATTTCCGGCTGTCCTTAAATTTTAAAGTATCAACCGGCTGCACCTCTGCACCAATTTCAAAACGCCCTTCGGCATCCAGCAATAAATCAATTCGTGCGCGCGCCGTAATGCGGTGATGATAGTCACACTTTGGACAGACACTGTTACTTTTTTCCAGATCCGAGTGATACAACACTGCCTGACATGCCGGGCACTTATGCCACAAGCCTTCAGGGACGACCTTCTTCCCATCCTTACCGTCTTCCCTGCGCTTGATTTTCGGGGGCACCAATTTTTGAAACCAACCCATAAAAACTCCTTAGATGTGATCAATAGCCAAACGCAATTCCCGAATCAACTGCCCCACGTTGGCAATAATATTTTTTTCTTTCGAATTTTCAATTTCCTGCATGATGCGGCTGCCCACTACCACGCCATCACAATGCTGTGCCACCGAGCGCGCAGTAAACGCATCGCGAATACCGAAACCCACACCAATGGGTAACTTCACATGCTTACGCAAGTGCGGAATTTTTTGCGCAATGTCCGTTAAATCCAAACTGGCCGAACCGGTCACACCTTTCAGCGAAACATAATAAACGTAGCCTCGCGCCAGCTTGGCGATTTGCTTAATCCGTTTATCCGATGTGGTCGGCGCAAGCAAAAAAATCGGATCAATGCCATGATTGAGCAAATGAGAAAAAGCCTCGTGGCTTTCTTCCGGCGGAAAATCCACCGTCAACACACCATCCACCCCCACCTCTGCACACCGCGCCGCAAAACGCTCCCAGCCCATCGCCTCAATCGGATTGCCATAGCCCATCAGCACCACAGGTGTGCGGTCATCCTTCGAACGAAACTGCGCCACCATGTCGAGCACACCATTCAAAGTCACGCCATGCTTGAGCGCCCGCTCTGAAGCGCGCTGTATGGTGGGCCCGTCCGCCATCGGGTCAGAAAAAGGCACGCCCAATTCCAGAATAT
>JBEBGP010000034.1:0-2794 GCA_040081045.1 Candidatus Nitrotoga sp. | reverse complement strand
TTAGCAGGTCGCCACACGTCTTGTCGGGAATGCCAGACACTTTTTCTGCTATGATGCCAGCCTCAGTAGCAGCGGCCCAGTTTTGAGCTTCAATCTTGGTGGAAAAGGTTGCGGTTTTTCGTATTCCTTTTTTGGAAATGTAAACCTCCCAAGATTTCCCTCGCTTTATGATCGATGCCATCCTGTAATTGCCCCTGTAAAATTCCTGTAACAGGATACCAAAAAGAGTGGAAAGAATGCAAATAGAGTTGAATGGAGTGGAAACAAAAAGGCCAGATAATCAGTTAGATGCTGGACTTTCAGTATGTTGTGATTGTATTATTGGTGCCCAGAAGAGGACTCGAACCTCCACACCTTACGGCACACGGACCTGAACCGTGCGCGTCTACCAATTCCGCCATCTGGGCATTGCCTGATTTGAGGCCGCGTAATTTAATCGTTAAAGGATAGACTGTCAATGACAAAGAGTAGAAAGAACATTCGTGCGCAAGATCCATTTCTGGAGCGTGAGCGCACGCAATACGAACACCCTCTTCCCAGCCGGGAATATATTTTACAGTTGCTGTCCGAGCAAGGCGTGCCTGTGGAAGAGGATGCTTTATGCAGCATATTGCACATTGAAGAGCATGAGGCAGAGTTATTTACCCGTCGTCTGCGCGCTATGGAGCGTGATGGGCAAATTATGCGCAATCGAAAACGCGCAATCTGCGTGGTGGATAAACTGGATTTAATCAAAGGGAAGGTACAAGGTCATCCCGATGGCTTTGGCTTTTTGATACCTGAGGATGGTAGCGCAGATTTGGTATTGAGTGCCAAGGAAATGCACAAGGTGTTGCATGGTGACATTGTGATAGCACGATCTGTCGGCATGGACAAACGCGGTCGGCGCGAGGCGAGTATTGTTGAGGTGCTGGAGCATTCGACCACGCGCTTGGTCGGTCGCTTGTATGAAGAGCACGGCATTAAATTTGTTGTAGCTGAAAATCGCCGCATCAGTCAGGATATTCTCGTTGCGCCGGGCGAACATGCGGAGGCGCAGGTCGGGCAAGTGGTGATGTTGGAAATTATGCAGCAACCCAGTAAACATGCACAGCCGATAGGTCGCATCGTACAAGTATTGGGCAACTATGCCGACCCCGGCATGGAAATTGAAATCGCACTGCGTAAGCATGATTTGCCTTATGAATTTCCACCTGCGGCCAAACATCAAGCTGAGAAATTTTCAGTCAAGGTGTTGCCCGAAGATTATGCGGGACGCGAAGATATACGCCACCTGCCATTGGTGACGATAGACGGTGAAACTGCACGTGATTTTGATGATGCCGTGTATTGTGAGCCACATGAATCAGGCTTTCGTCTCGTGGTAGCCATCGCGGATGTCAGCCACTATGTAAAACCGGGCGATGCGTTGGACAAAGAAGCATTCAATCGCGGCAACTCAGTGTATTTTCCACGTCGCGTCATTCCCATGTTGCCGGAGGAGTTGTCCAACGGACTATGTTCAATTAACCCACATCTTGAGCGACTATGCATGGTGTGCGATATGCAGGTGAGCGCGCAGGGTGATATCGAAAAATATCGTTTTTATCCATCAGTAATGTTTTCACATGCGCGCCTGACATACAATCAGGTGGCCGATATGCTGACACATCCACAAGGTGAAACAGCGCAGCAGTTTGCTTCAGTGCTGCCGTACATCAATCATCTATATGCATTATTCAAGACCTTGCTCAAGGCACGTGAAAAACGCGGCGCGATTGATTTTGAGACGCTGGAAACGCAGATGATTTTTACCGGGCAAGGAAAAATTGAGCGCATTATTCCCGTTGTGCGTAACGATGCCCACAAGCTGATCGAAGAATGTATGTTGGCGGCAAACGTGTGTACTGCCAACTTTTTACAGGAGAATAAGCATCCCGTTTTATATCGCGTACACGAAGGCCCCACTCCGGAAAAGCTGGAAGCCGTGCGCGAATTCCTCAAAGAATTTGGTTTTGATCTGGGTGGGGGAGACAAGCCGGAGGCAGGGGACTACGCCAAGCTACTTAAGAAAATAAAGGGTCGCCCCGATACCGCGTTGTTGCAAACCGTGATGCTGCGCTCATTGCGGCAGGCGCAGTATGCGCCGGAAAATCTCGGCCACTTTGGTTTGGGCTATGAGGCTTACACGCATTTCACTTCACCGATTCGCCGCTATCCCGACTTGCTGGTGCATCGCGCTATCAATGCCGTTTTGCAAAATAAGCAATACAAGCCGAACGAGAAATGGGAGGCGCTGGGCGCACACTGCTCGCAAACCGAGCGTCGTGCGGATGATGCCACCCGCGATGTGGAAGCTTGGCTGAAGTGTTTTTATATTCGTGATCATCTGGGCAGCACTTTCGAGGGAACGGTATCTTCAGTGACGGGCTTCGGCTTGTTCGTTGCGTTGGATGATTTGTACATTGAAGGCTTGGTGCATGTGTCGGAACTCGGTACGGACTATTTTCATTTTGAACCCACCAAGCATCAAATGCTGGGCGAACGCACGGGCAAGCGTTATCGGCTGGGTGACCGGGTGCGTGTAAAAGTGGTGCGGGTCGATATGGAAAGCGCCAAGATAGATTTCACACTGGAATTGCCGCCCGGCGAAAAGCCAGCCGTGAAAGTAACCTCGGCTTGGGATGCACCCTCTAAAAAGCCGCGCAAGGACAAGAAGAAACATGGCTGAAACCCGCTTCTTGCATGGATTTCACGCAGTCATTTCACGTATACGCCAACGCTCAGAGAGTGTGTTGGAAATCTATGTAGATAA
>JBEBGP010000307.1:0-2799 GCA_040081045.1 Candidatus Nitrotoga sp. | reverse complement strand
GCACTGCGCGTACCAACCGAATGTGAGGGATCGATGCACACTGGCATTCTGGTTAATCTTTTTACCACGGGCACATGCGCGAAATCAACAAAGTTGCGGTGCGGATCGCCCATATTTGTTTTCATCCCGCGCAGGCCAAACACCACGTTTCGATTGCCTTCTGAAGCAAGGTATTCGGCGGCATTTAATGACTCGTCCAGCGTAATGCCGAAACCGCGTTTGAGCAACACGGGGAATTCCTGCTGACGACCAACGATTTTCAGGAGTTCAAAATTTTGCGTATTGCGTGTGCCTATCTGCAGCATCACGCCTGTGGGGTTGCCAGTTTGACGCATCGCCTCGCGAATTTCATTGAGATGGCTCTCATGGGTGATCTCCATGGCAATCACTTTGATGCCGTACTTGCCCGCCAACTCAAATACATAAGGCAAACAATCTTTGCCGTGCCCCTGAAAAGCATAGGGGCTGGTGCGCGGCTTGTACGCCCCCATGCGTGTACACACCTGGCCGTTATCACGCAGTGCTTTAAGCATGGCCTCGACATGCTCACGATTATCCACCGCACACAATCCGGCAAAAACATTCAAGGTATCCTGCCCGAATCGCACACCGTTATATTCAAAATGTGATGGACGTGGATCTTCTTTATGCCGCCCCAATACCCTGTATTCTTCCGACACACGCACCACATTTTCCACACAGGGTAGGCTGTGCATGTCTTTAATTTCGAGCGCTTTGGTATTGCCAATGAGATAAATTTCAGTGAGTGTTGTTTCAACTCCACGCTCCACATGTATGCGCGTTTGTATACCCGACAGTCCGCTCAAATGCGCCATCAATTGTTGAAATTCCGTACCTTGCTGGTTAACGTTGGAAGAGAGAATTAAGATCATGATAAGTTTTCCGTTACCTGTAATTTTTTATTGTTTATTGCGCAGCAGCGGCCATTGTTGCGGCCATTGCGCCAGCGGGTCTTTGATAAAACCACTCTTGCCAAACTGTTGCCAGCGTCCGATAACGTAACTCAACAGCAGGTTCGCATATGCACTGACATCGGTTTTTTCATCCAGATCACCCTGTGTGATAGCGATACGCACGGATTGTTTCAATGTGACTTCAAGCCGGTCATAAAGCTGGTTAATGCGTTGCTGCAGGCGTGCATCTTCGTTCACTAGGGCATCGCCGATGAGCACGCGGGTCATGCCACGATTTTTTTGGGCGAAACCCAGCAGCATGGCCAGCGAACTTTCTACTTGTTGCAAGCCGCTACTTTCATCCGCACTAATTTTATTAACTAAACCAAATATGGTTTGCTCAATGAACTCAATTAAACCTTCAAACATTTGCGCCTTACTGGCAAAGTGCCGATACAGCGCCGCTTCAGAAATGTCCAGTCGTGCGGCCAGTGCTGCCGTGGTGATTTTTTCACCCTTGGGTTGCTCCAGCATTTCTGCCACGGTTTGCAGGATTTGCAGTTTTCTTTCGCCGGGTTTAGTGACCATATTTTCCTTAATTTTTTACTGCACGAAACATAACTGCGACAGCATGCGCGGTAGTTGTTGCACGCTGGAAATTTTCACATCTATATAAGCAGGCATGCGCGATATGTTGCTAATCCATACCGTACTCATGCCGCAGAGCTTGGCGGTATATAAATTATCCGCGCTATCCTCCACCATTACGCAGCTCGCCGGTTTCAGCCGGTGTTTGTGCAGCAAGCGCAAAAATCCATGCCGCCGGGGCTTGGGCTGGTAGCGCGTCTGCTCGATGGCGAATACATCATGAAAGCAATCATCTACGCGCAATATTTTGAGCACTGCATGGGCGTAGTGTTGTGGCGCATTGGAAAAAATTATTTTTTTGCCGGGCAATTTTTTCAATACATGTCTTAATCGCGGTTCACGCAAAATCATGCCGGATAACATGGGAAACTGGTGCGTGTGCCATAAAAAATGTGCCGGATCAGTGGCGTGATGGCGCATCATGCCGCCAAGTGTTGCTCCGTAGCGCTGCCAATAATCAATGCGTGTCGCATTTGCGGTGTGTTCATTCATGTTCAAATGCTGTTGCAGATACGCCGTCATGCTGCGATTGATGTGCGGAAAGACGTGTGGATTGGCATCGTGCAGTGTGTTGTCCAGATCGAAAATCCATACCCGTTCGGTCATATAAACTCAGCGCGCTTATAAAAATTTAAAGTTATAAGCAAGACGTGGCGCGAGCAAAAAAAAAGTTTGCGCCGCATATGTTCTATATGTAAGCAAACTTTTTTGGTGAGCAACAAAGTATTGCGACTAACTTTGGATTTTTTCATTTGCTTTTGATGAGCGTGCCCACCCCCTCATCCGTCAAAATCTCCAGCAGTAGTGCGTGCTCCACCCTTCCATCAATAATATGTACCGACTTTACTCCGCTTCGCGCCGCGTCCAGCGCGGAGCTGATTTTGGGCAGCATTCCGCCGGACAACGTGCCATCTGCCACCAGACCATCTATTTGTTTGGGCGTAAGTCCGGTTAACAATTTCCCATCCTTGTCCAGCACGCCCGGTGTGTTGGTCAACAACACCAGTTTCTCGGCTTTTAACACTTCGGCCAACTTTCCGGCGACCACATCCGCATTAATATTCAGCGTCTCGCCATCCGACCCCACGCCTATGGGGGCAATCACCGGGATGAAATCGCCCGAATCCAAAAATGTAATGATGGCCGGATCAATCAAATGTATTTCTCCCACCAGGCCAATGTCCAACATTTTCCCTTGCTCGGTCTGGCTTTCCAACAACATTTTATTGGCACGAAT
>JBEBGP010000357.1:0-10606 GCA_040081045.1 Candidatus Nitrotoga sp. | reverse complement strand
TTCCTGATGTAACTGAATGTTGGTTTCAATACCGCCCACCACCATTTCTGACAGTGCTGTGCGCATCCGGGCAAGAGCCTGGTCGCGTGTGCTGCCGTAAGCAATTATTTTTCCGATCATGGAATCATAATGCGGCGGTACAAGATAATTGGTGTACACATGCGAATCAACCCGAATCCCGGGGCCACCGGGGGGATGCCAGGTAGTAATGCGTCCGGGCGAGGGAGTAAATTTGAACGGATGCTCCGCGTTGATACGGCACTCGATAGCGTGGCCTTTAAACTCGATGTCCTTTTGCCGGAAACCGAGTTTTTCTCCGGCAGCAATACGAATTTGCTGTTGCACGATGTCGATGCCCGTGATGAACTCACTGACCGGATGCTCGACTTGCAAGCGCGTGTTCATTTCAATGAAAAAAAATTCGTTATTTTCAAACAAAAATTCAAATGTGCCAACGCCGCGATAACCAATTTTGCGGCAGGCTTCCGCACAGCGTTCGCCTATCCGGTCACGCAACCTGGTGTTCAGCAACGGCGCAGGCGCTTCTTCCAGGATTTTTTGATGTCGTCGTTGCACGGAACAATCACGCTCACCCAGATACACCGCATTGCCGTACGAATCAGCCATGATTTGAAATTCAATATGGCGCGGATTTTCAAGGAACTTTTCCATGTACACGGTAGAATTGTTAAACGCTACCTGCGCTTCGCTGCGCGTCATGGACACTGCTCCTTGCAGTGCCGCTTCGGTATGCACAACCCGCATTCCGCGTCCGCCGCCGCCGCCTGATGCCTTGATTATCACCGGATAACCAATGCTGCGCGCAATCGCTGAAACGGCCGCCGGGTCTTCTGGTAGCGCACCTTCCACACCCGGCACGCAGGGCACCCCCGCTTTAATCATGGCGATTTTGGCTGAAACTTTATCGCCCATCATGCGTATCGTTTCTGGACGCGGGCCAATGAAAACAAAACCACTTTTTTCTACCCGTTCAGCAAAGTCCGCATTTTCTGACAGAAAGCCATAACCGGGATGTATGGCTTGCGCGTCGGTCACTTCGGCCGCGCTGATAATGGCGGGGATATTGAGATAGCTCAACGAGGAGGGTGCGGGACCGATACAAACCGACTCGTCCGCCAGCTTGACATACTTGGCATCAGCATCCGCTTCGGAATGAATCGCGACGGTTTTAATTCCCATTTCACGACAGGTGCGTTGAATGCGTAACGCAATCTCACCACGGTTGGCGATGAGGATTTTCTCAAACATTTTTGGGGTCTCCGACGGGGCAGCCACACGCATAATAGTGCGTTTAAACAGCCCGGTTTTAGACTTATCTGCGGCGATTCGCGGTTCTGATTTTTTGTTAAGCGCGGATTTTTTATCAAACATGGGGTTCACCGAACCTGGTTCAGCCGATAATAAACAAAGGCTGGCCGTATTCCACGGCTTGGCCATTTTCAACCAAAATGGCCTTGATGATGCCACCCTTGTCCGCCTCAATTTCGTTCAGCAACTTCATTGCTTCAATAATGCACAACGTTTCACCTTCTTTGACAGTTTGACCCACTTCAACAAATGACTTGGCTCCCGGTGAAGGGCAGCGATAAAAACTGCCAACCATGGGCGATTTAACAATGTGTCCATCCGGTATGGCGGGGGGAACTGGCGCGGCAGGTGCTGCTACGGATGGCGGGGAACTTGCAGCCATTTGCGGTGGCGGGGCATATATTTGCTGAGGTTGCACGACGGATCGACTAATCCGCACCCGTTCTTCCCCTTCACTGATTTCCAGTTCGGCGATTCCAGAACTTTCAACCAGCTCAATCAATGTTTTTATTTTGCGTAAGTCCATGTTTAACTCCTAACGGGAAGGCCCAAAGCGTATTGCACGGCAAGTTGGTAGCCCGTGGTACCCAAGCCACTGATTACCCCGACTGCAATGTCAGAAAAATAAGATTCCTTGCGGAAAGCCTCGCGTGCAAACACATTGGAAATATGTACTTCAATAAACGGAATGGACACTGCGGCTAACGCATCGCGAAGTGCCACGCTGGTGTGGGTAAAAGCCGCCGGGTTAATAACGATGAAGTCAACTTTTTCCTGTGCTGCCAGTTGCACCCGATTAACCAGATCCGCCTCGGCATTGCTCTGGAAATGCTGCAAACTAGCATTCTTTTTGCTGGCTAGTTGCAGCAACCCCTCGTTAATTTCTTTTAACGTGATCGAGCCATATATGCTCGGCTCACGGCTGCCGAGCAGATTTAAATTAGGTCCGTGTATGACTAAAATATTTTTCATTCGTGCAGTTTGCCGTAAATTGGTGTAGTTTGTCCAGTTTTAGATGCTAATTAGGTAAATATATACCAACTTAATTAGTGCCAACTTAATTAGCTGAACGAAGGGGTCTGCGCGCCAGAATCGTTGCAGGCATTCAAGCGCACTGGCGTTCACAGTGCGGTGTAAACAGGGGATCCGAGCCCACCAGCGAGGGGGAATAAAATACCAATCCACCGGGACATCGAATTGTGTTATTCGGCGGGGTGCCCCCTCCTTTCGTGCCACGAGAGGGAGGGGAGCCGAATCGCCGACCTTGTGCAGGAAGGGGTGCAAATGCGGAGCATCGCGTCCTGACGACCAGCGCGGGAAGCATAGGCCGCACGAAGGCAACGTTGAAAGGGGTGCGGGCAACGACAGGAGCAAGCCTGAGCAGAATCGGGAGCGGGGGCGCACGTCCTCGGCGATCCTCGTGTCGCTTATGCGGTGTGACGTTTTATTGATGCCGGATTATATAGTGCAGTGGAAGAGCCACAGACAAGTTACGCGCTGGCGTTACTTTTCAAATAACTGTTTCCACAATTCCATCACCGGTCGGACATCCAGGCGCTCTTTGCCGATACGGCTGGCAGACTCATTATTGAGGCGCATTTTATGTTGCAGCGCGCGCTCCGCCCGGTATATGTTACAAACGGCCTGTACCATATCCTGGTTGATTAATTTTAATTCTGCCGCACGATTTAACAGTGCGATATTGCCGCTATTTTTCGTTAGCTCGGGATATTGGTGTGCGTACGCCAGCACTAAAAATTGCACGATGAATTCAACGTCAACCATGCCACCATGATCATGTTTTATGTCAAACAAATCACTATCATTACGGTGCGCATCCAGCATTTTATGGCGCATTTTTATAATCTCTGCACGCAGGGTATTTATATCGCGTGGCTTGCACAATATTGCAGTGCGTATCGTTTCAAATTTTGCACCGATTTGTTCATCGCCCGCACAAAATCTGGCGCGGGTCAGAGCCTGATGTTCCCATACCCAGGCATCCTTGTTCTGGTATTGTGCAAACGCTTCAATCGAACTGACCAACAAACCGCTGGCTCCATTGGGACGCAAACGCAAGTCCGTTTCATATAATCGCCCCGAGGCGGTATAGCTGCTCAACGCCGAATTGATGCGTTGTGCCAAACGCGCGTAAATTTGTGCCGCATCTGGATTCTCGTCCTGATATAGAAAAATAATATCCAGATCGGCGGCATAGCCCAATTCTCGCCCGCCCAGCTTGCCGTAGGCAACAATGGAAAATTTCGGCTGGTCAGCTGCCGTGGAATAAGTGGCTGACGACATATCACGCCAGCAGATTTGTAAAACATGGTGCAGAATTAAGTCTGCCAGATCACTTAAATGATCACTCAGTGTTTCCAGCGTCAGCAAGTTTTGTATATCCATCGCCAGCAGATGAAAAATCTGGCTGTGCTGAAAGCGCCGCAGCGCATCCATTTGCAGCTCGATGTCGTCATCATGTTGGGTCAACTCGGTTTGTAAATCGGCACCCAAGTTGACCCAATCCGGCGCGCGATAAATTTCTCGGGCATCCAGTAATTCATCCAGCAGCACGGGATGCTGCACCAGATATTCACTGGCCCATTCGCTGGCACTGGCGATATCTACGAGCCGTGGCAACACCTTGGGATATTCCGCCAAAAATGCCAGATAAGACGCGCGGCGACTGATACTTTCCAGCAATTTAAGCACGCGCAGCAGTGCTTGATCAGAGTTGTATTGGGTGACACACAGCGTAATAAATTGTGGGATTAATTTGTCCAGCCGGCGTTGACTGGAAGCCGGTAACTGGCGGTAACGCCCGCTTTGACGAATTTGTACGAGCCGCTCGGAGAGCGCGGTTGAACCGGCATAACCCAGTTCATTTAACGCGGCGGCCACTTCTTGTACTTGCATATTGCCATGCCAGAAATCGCTGACCACAATGCCACCGGCCAATTCCTGCTGGGTACTGAAAATCAGCGCGAATTGTTCGCTGACCAATTGCCGGTGTGCATTTAATTGTACCAATAGCGCGGCATAATCAGCATAGCCCATACCCAGTGCGAGAATTTCCTGATCAATCGTATGGTCAGGTATGTCCTGCGTTTGTTGGTCATCCAGATATTGCAGGCGATGTTCCAGATTACGTAAAAACACATAGGCCCGGCTTAAACCAGCAACGATCTCCGGCGCTAACATTTCCTTTTCTGCCAGGCGTTGCAATACTTGCAGCGTGGGGCGTATCCGCAGGCTGGCATTTTGACCGCCGCGCATGAGTTGAAAAACTTGCGCGATAAATTCAATTTCACGTATGCCACCGGGCCCCAATTTGATATTGTTTTGGCGGTCACGCCGTTGTACTTCGCGTTGGATTTGAATGTGCAGCTTACGCATGGAATCAAACGCGCCGAAGTCCAGATATTTGCGAAAAATAAAGGGCTTGATAAGTTGCATCAACTCCTGCGTGGCGGGGCTGTCGCTCGGTGCGACGACGCGCGCTTTGATCCAGGCATAACGTTCCCATTCCCGCCCCTGTGTAACCAGATATTCTTCCAGCGCGGCCAAACTCATCACCAATGGACCGCTATCACCATAAGGCCGCAGGCGCATATCCACGCGAAAAACAAAACCCTCGGCAGTTATTTCATCAATCAGATTAATAATGCGTTTGCCCAGCTTGCTGAAAAATTCGTGGTTGCTGATGGATCTATAGTGAGCGGTAGCATTGTCATCTGCCCCCCCCGTTTCACCATCTTCAGGATAGATAAAAATCAGATCAATATCGGACGAGACATTGAGTTCCTCGCCGCCCAGTTTGCCCATGCCAATGACCAGCAGCGTTTGAATTGCGCCTGTGCCGGCGCTGCGCGGTTGCCCATGCTGTTCAACTAGCGACTGCATCACCCGGATTTGAGATTGCTGGATAACAATCTCGGCCAGCGCCGACACGGTGCGCACGACTTCCGTCAAATCCGCTTGCCCGCCCAGATCGCGTGTGAGCAATTGCAGCATGACGCGCTTACGTAACTGCCGTAGCGCAACAGATAACGAGGTTTCATCGCTGATGGGCATGGCAGCCAGCCACTGCTGCATATGCGTGGCAGAGCAAGGTTGCAGGTAATCGGTGCGAAGCGAGGTCAAGAGCGCTTCGTTGCTGGCGAGCAAACGCTGTGCATAGCGGCTGCAGTGCAGTGTACGCTGTAATGCAGCTTCAAAATCAAGTACAGAAGCGGATGTCTGGGTATTCATAAAATGAGCTTCGGGTTAAAATGCGCGGGTTGAATCATTCGAAATTTATATTCGCGGTAGATTTAAAAATCTGTAAACATCGCTTCATTATAAAAGTGCCCTGTGCGGACAGGTTGAATTATTTATTGGGAATGTTTAATTAGCCGCCGCTATGCCAAAAAGAGTCCTGAAAAAATCCTGGTTAAGCTTCAAAGTGCTGGCTCGCATGTTGGTGGCCGGCATGGTTTTGTTGGGCGCAGTGATATGGCTGTGGTCGAAATTCTGGCTGTTTCCGGACATTGAACGCTATCGCGAAGATATTACGGCAATAGCCAGCCAAGTAGCGAATCAGCCGATAACCATAGGAAAGATTCAAGCGGATTGGCATGGTATTCGTCCGCGCCTGATTTTTAGCGATGTGCGCATGCTGGATAGCGAAGGCCACACGACCCTGTCATTTCAACGCATCGAGAATGTATTGTCATGGAGAAGCCTGATCACCAGGCAGGTCAGATTACGTAGCCTAGAAATTCAGAGTCCGGATTTGCATATTCGGCGTGATCTGCAGGGAAAAATACACGTCGCCAACTTTTCTTTGGAAAATAAAGCATCTGAGCAGGCCGCCAATAGCAATGTACTGGATATGATTTTGCACCAGTCGCGCATAGTGGTCAGTGATGCACGCATCACTTGGGAAGACGAGTTCAATGCTGCGCCAACGCTACTTTTTAAACAGGTACATTTGCTGGTTGATAATGACGGTCCGCGTCATCGCTTCGCGGTACACGCCCAACCTCCGGCGCAATTGTCCACAAATCTGGATATACGCGGTGACTTTTATGGCGACAGCTTCGCTGACCCCAAAGCGTGGCATGGACAGGTATATACCCAATTAAATTACGCCAACATTCCCGCATGGAAACCCTGGCTGCCGACGGCAGGCGTACTCAAGCGTGGCAGGGGTGCGGTGCGTGGCTGGATGGATGTGCGGGAAGGGCAGGTGTTCAGAATGACGGTAGATGTTGCTTTGTCCGATATTCGCACGCAGTTGGTGAATGATGCATTGTCGCCTGAAGTGCTGACCATGCGCGGTCGCCTGGTCTGGGAAAACGTCAGCAACGGATTTGAAGTTGCACTGCGAAAATTTTCACTTAAGTTGAACAATGGCCTCGACTTGCAGCCTGTCGACTTTTACCTGCGTTTGGCGCAGGCCACAGGTACCCAGCCAGCCAGCGGCGAAGTACGTGCCGAATCATTGGAATTGCTGGGACTGGTCAGTCTGGCCAGCTTTCTGCCTGCAAATTCTGATTTCAGGCAGCAATTGGTAAACTTTTCCCCAAGTGGTCAGGTGACGAAATTACAAGCCAAGTGGGGCGGGGATTTTAACCAGTTGCAGCATCTGGATATTCAGGCGAGATTTGATAATCTCACCTGGCGGAGTGTAGGGGTTATCCCCGGGTTTTCTGGGCTAAGCGGACAAATCAGTGGCAACAAAGATGCCGGCACATTAATGTTGTCCTCAAAAAATTTGAAGTTGGACGCGCCGCAAATTATGCCCGAACCATTGCAGTTTGATTCATTAACCGCCAAAACCGGCTGGCATAAAAATAATCAGGGTTATGCCATCCAATACGAGAATGTGATTGTTGAAAACCAAGATGCCGCAGGCATTATTTCAGGTAGCTTTCAAACTCTGGCGGACAGTCCTGGTGAAATTGATTTAAAAGTAAATTTAACGCGGGCACTGGTGCAGCGCACATCGCGCTACATTCCACTGGTGGCATTGAAAAGCGCGGGCAATGCTTGGGTCAAGCAGGCTTTGCTGGATGGACAGTCCAATGATTTCAGCTTGATACTGCGTGGCAATTTGAAACAATTTCCATTTGATGAAAAAGATTCCGGCCTCTTTCAGATTAAAGCCAGTGCTATTGGCGCAGCGGTAAAATATCATCCGGACTGGCCCGCTATAGATCAAGGTACGGCTCAGTTTACTATCCAAGGCCGTCGTCTGGAAACCTTCGTCTCGACGGCGATGACTGTGGGCGGGCATTTGCAAAATGTGAGTGTAGCCATGCCGGATATTACGAACCCCAAGTTAATGGTGCAAATTAGGGGTGAGGCTAGGGGTAAAACATCGCACTTTTTAGATTTTATTCAACAAAGTCCGGTACGCGGATACATTAATGAGGTGAGTGATCACATCTCTGCACAGGGTAACGGCAAGCTGATTTTGTCGTTGGATATTCCCCTGCCCGGTCGGGTTGCCAATTCAAGCAACAAAGGATTGCCTGCCCCGACTGATACTGCTGTAGCCGGCGCGCCCACAACAATTATGTCTGCTGCCACACAAATTATTGCAAGTGCGCCAGTCAAGGTGGCGGGTGATTATCATTTCATTGAAAACGATGTGACATTGCCCGATGGTATCGTTGTACAGCAGGTCAGCGGCCATTTGTTGTTTACAGAATCCTCATTGCATACAAAAAATGTGGCAGGGCAAGTCTTTGGCGGCCCGGCTGCGGTAGTGCTCAAACGTAAACCAGGCAAGCCGCTAATTGTTAAAGCGCAAGGAGTGGCACATATGGATCAATTGCGGCATGGTGTGTCCTACCCGGTATTAAATTATCTGCATGGCAGTATTCCGTGGCAAGCTGATATTACGATACAACCCAAACATATCACTGTGCAGGGCACCTCAAACTTGCTCGGAATTCAATTTGACTTGCCGGTTCCTTTTACTAAGCAGGCCAGTGAACAGATTCCGTTAACTTTTGAGATGCGACGCAAAGTCGGACGGGAAACACTCAGTCTGCAATATGGCAAGTTGCTGAATGCAAAATTGGTTCGCCGCAAAAAAAAGGGAGAATGGCTGGTACATGGCGGCAATATTCATTTTGGCACATTGCCAGAGCAGGGTTCGAGCGCGGGGGTAATCCAGCCGGGTATATGGATGACTGGTACTGTGCCGGAATTGGCCGTGCAGGGATGGGGCAAATTGCTCGAGACCACGAATGGCGATGGCATACTGTCCTCCCTCAAGTTTAAGGGTGCAGATTTATTAATTAAAAAAATAAGTGGCTTGGGTTATGCGATGAACGATGTGCATATCAAGGCCAGTACGCCAGGCAAAACAATCCTGGCCAAAGTGGCGGCATCGCAGATCAATGGCGAAGCAAAATGGCAACCTCAGGGCAAGGGTAGACTGACCGTACGGTTAACATCACTGAATCTGCAAAAATCCCCGGATTTACCAGGCGGCCAGCCTGCCCGACCCATGGCAGAAACACCGCCAGACCGGGCCAGCGAACAGCTTGTTGCAGGTGGCACGCAGGGCGATCCGAGTATGCTGGCCATCACGGGAAAGCAAACTTTTCCAACATTTGATCTGGCGGTGGACAATCTTACCTGGAATAAAATCTCCTGGGGCAAGCTTGAGTTATTGTTGAACAAGCAGGTTAACCAACCGGAGCAAATCTGGCTGGCTGAACGCATACATGTCACCACACCGGAAGGCGTGATGGCAGGAGACGGCAAATGGATAATCACTCCCAATAATCAGCAAACACAAGTAAATATTGGTTTGGATATTTTAAATTCCGGCAGACTGTTATCCCGGCTGGGATACCCCGACAGTGTGAAAGACGGCGCTGGTCGACTCGAAGGCAAATTTTACTGGCAGGGCGGGCCACAAGCATTTGGCGTGGCGGTGTTGGATGGCGCGCTGAAATTAAATATAGGCAAGGGACAATTTCTGCAAGTCGATCCCGGTATAGGAAAATTACTCAGCGTATTCAGCTTACAGGCCCTACCCAAGCGCATCACGCTGGATTTTACGGACGTGTTCAGTAAAGGATTCAAATTTGACCAAATCAGCAGTACCGCGCAAATCAGACAAGGCTTGATGCAAATTGATGACTTCAAAATTGAAGGATCGGCCGCAAAAGTGACCATGCACGGGCAAGTGGATTTAATTCAGGAGACTCAGGATTTGCGTGTGCGCATCCTGCCCACCATCAGCGACACCGTTTCCCTGCTGGGATTAGCTGCAGGCCCCGCAGTGGGTATGGGGGTGTTGCTGGCCAATAAAATTTTTAGCAACCCCCTCGATAAATTGGTGTCGTTTGAATACAATGTAGACGGAACATGGGCAGCACCCAACATAGTTAAACTGGGCAGTCAGGATGCGGGGGGAAATGACGATACATGGATGTCGCCCTCTCCAGCAAGGACAAAACCCATGAAAATAGAGCCAACAGCACCATTAGAAAAAGTGATCCCTAAATGATAGATGTCAATTCCACCCAGAAACGCATAGCCGCACAGAAACAAAGCTTCAAGGTAGCCGCAGTGCAGATGGCTTCTGGTCCCAACGTGCCCAGTAACCTTAACGAAGCCGAGCGGTTGATTGAAAAAGCGGTTGCGCAAGGTGCACGCCTAGTCGTGCTGCCGGAGTACTTTCCAGTAATGGGATTAAACGATATGTCAAAGGTGGCGGTGCGCGAAAAACCAAATCAAGGGGTGATTCAAACATTCCTCAGCAAGACCGCGCGTAAATACAAAATTTGGCTGGTCGGCGGCTCTATCCCGCTCGTGGCCAGCACACCAGATAAGGTACTGAATAGCTGTTTGGTTTTTGATGAATACGGCGAGCAGGTGGCGCGCTATGACAAAATTCATCTGTTCAATCTCAATTTGGGCAATGAACAATATCACGAAGGTCGAACCATAGAGCCGGGCAGCAAAGTCGTGGCAGTAGACAGTCCGTTTGGTCGCATCGGCTTGGCGATTTGCTACGACCTGCGCTTTCCTGAACTCTTCCGCGCCATGGGCAATATCGACATTATCGTGCTGCCCTCCGCTTTTACTGAAACCACGGGCAAAATGCATTGGGAAGTGCTGGTGCGCGCGCGTGCGGTAGAAAATTTAGCCTACATCATAGCGGCGGCGCAGGGCGGCTATCACCTCAGTGGTCGCGAAACGCATGGCAACAGCATGATTGTAGATCCGTGGGGGCGTGTGCTGGATCGTCTGGCGCGCGGCTCTGGCG
>JBEBGP010000006.1:0-2837 GCA_040081045.1 Candidatus Nitrotoga sp. | reverse complement strand
GTGTATGCGTATCCTTAAGTTTCATCAGCACCCCTTTTTGATCGCCATTTACATAGATGTGAGTGTGATCACCGCCTTGTGAGCCGGGCACTACGTCGTAAGTAACAGGAATGGGTGAACCTGCTTTTAATTTAGCATCTGCGGCAGGTGAAGAAATTTCAACGGATGCATCTGCCGGAGTTTCGGCAGCGGGGGTAGCCGATGGCTTAGGGCCACAAGCAACCAATGACAAAGCAAACAAAGCAATAACGAGAGTAAGATGATTCATTTTTTATCCTTCACATTAAAATTAAACATACCACACTCAAAATTTTCTATCCGCTGTAAGTAAACCTACTACTGTAAGGCTAACAGTTAATCTTCCAAGAAGATGCAATATTCTACGAGAATTGACAAAATATATCCAATACCCTGCAAAAATTAAAGTGCGCGTACTGCAAAATACCTATCCTAATAGCCTATAGGCTCTGAGAGAGCGCTACCAACGAACATTGTATGATGTGCGGGCTGGTGTGGAATAACGCAAAATAAAAACGGCACCATCCACGATAGCGGCGGTGCCGAAATTATGTACAACCTAAGAACAGTATGGCTAAGTCCCTCTACAGGGATAGTCGCTTATTTTACTACTCTACGCTTACAGAAACGCACTTTTCAATGCCTATGGGGGCATGCCCTTTGCTCACAATTTTGATGCAAATGTCATGTTTGCCAGCAGCCAAACCGTCCAGTGTATGCGTATCCTTAAGTTTCATCAGCACCCCTTTTTGATCGCCATTTACATAGATGTGAGTGTGATCACCGCTGGAGCCGGGCATTACGTCATAAGTAACAGGAATGGGGGAGCCTGCTTTTAATTTGGCACCCGCAGCAGGTGAAGAAATTTGAACGGACGCGTCCGCTGATGCAGCAACAACAGGCGCATAAACGCTGACAACCAACAAGAGTCCAAGGGTATTGAGTTTTATCATTTTAAGTCGATCCTCCAATAAAAAATGTGTGGATTGTTACGATTTAGTGTATGCCGTCACCCTGTGAAGGCGATCGCATTATAGCAGACTAATAATACACAGAAAGTGTACCTATAACCGCCAACGTATTACGTCTATTGTGTTGCTAAAGCGTCCCAGCCGGGAAATGACGGCTGGGACGGACAGACCTTAGTATTTAACTACTTAACGGATCCGTCGCAATGCCACATGCCTTCCTGTTTAACGCCCCTGAGTGCGGTTATCATTTGGTCTGTAGTTACCTTGCCGTCTTCAAAATGCACGACAACAAATTTTCGTTTATTTTCAGCATCCACCGATTTAACCCCAGGCAGCTTTTTTAAGGCTGCAGCAATTTCATTGGGGTAGAACTCACAAAAGCTGCCACCCAAGTTAAGTGTGACAGATTTTGCACTTGAAGCGGAAGCGTGTGTCATGCCCAAGCCCATGCAGATAGATACAGCAGCAAAAAAGCGGAATAAATTTGACATGTTATAACTCCTTAAAAATGATTGAAAGTAAGCCTGAAGTAGAGAGCCGGACTAAAACCATGAAGCATAAACACTTAATATCCCCATGTGCGGGCATTATAACTAAAACTAATCAAGTCAAGCAACTTACTTGATTGTCTTCCGCCGATACTTATTGCATTGCACTGACAAATCAATTTGAAGAACGCATCAGGCTGAATAATAAGAATAATAAGTGCCTGCCAGATTTTTTGTGTGAAAGAAGTCATACGACAAACTTTATCCCTGAAGAGGAAACGTATGGCACACCGATGCGGGACTATCGATTACGGCCGAGTCATTATTTCTGCAATTATATCTCTGAATTTTTCTACCTCTTTGATCACCTTTGTTCGGCAGCCAAGCTATACCACATATGCGCAATCATGAAATCTTGCGTTACTTCTTGCTCATTACCATACAGTAAGATCCAAGCTCCATTGCGCACCAGCACCCCCTTGCAAGGCAGGCGGCTTAAGCACCACTTGCACATAACAGCATTGCAGTTAGCAATACCATCATGTGAAAGGTGTAATTTTTATCTGTTATGATGGAACGACTGGATTTTTTGGCAGGGAGAAAAACAAATGCCCCCGTATGCATATTGGTTTTTACTGGCGCTGGGCTTGTTGGCCATGGAAATGCTGACAGGAACGTTTTACATGCTGATTTTAAGCGTGGCAGTGGGTATGGGTGGCCTGGCCGCATTGCTGGGATGGGATATGCCAATACAAATTGCGTGCAGTGTCATCACAGGGATAATTGGCGTGATGGTTGTGAGAAAGATGAAGGGCGCAAGTACAGTTAAGTCAGGGGACCAAAATTTGGATGTGGGTCAAACGGTTCGGCTGATTACCTGGAACAATGATGGCACAGCACGCGTGCATTTTCGTGGCGCGGAGTGGGATGCCGAGTTGGAGGATTTTAATCCGGAGATGGCGCAACCCGCAGCGCTATATATCAAGTCAGTGCATGGATCAAGTTTGGTTTTAACATCACACAAGCCGTCACACAAATAATTACCAGGAGATTTCAATGGATAACATATTGCTTATTTTGGCGGGTATCGTCGTCATTATTTTTATCGTCAAAACGCTCAACGTTGTACCGCAACAGCATGCTTGGGTGGTTGAGCGTTTGGGGAAATATCACGTTACATTTGAACCGGGTCTGCGCTTTGTCATGCCTTTTATTGATCGCATCGCGTACAAACATGTGCTTAAAGAAATTCCGCTGGATGTGCCCAGTCAGATTTGCATCACCCGCGACAATACACAATTACAAGTCGATGGTGTGTTGTATTTTCAGGTGACAGATCCGCGTCTGGCCTCTTACGGAA
>JBEBGP010000115.1:0-2839 GCA_040081045.1 Candidatus Nitrotoga sp. | reverse complement strand
ACCCCGAAGAAACAAACGCATCAGTGGCCAAGGTATTGAAAAAAGAAATTCCCGTGACCTTTGTGCCGGAGCTTCGCGGACACGCGGTTGAAAGTGCGCGAAAAGCGATGAAGCCAGGCGAAATAATCTTGCTTGAAAATCTGCGCCGTGATCCGGGCGAGACAAAAAATGATCCCGCATTTGCCAAATACCTTGCGTCGCTCGGCGATATTTTTGTGCAAGATGCGTTTGGTGTGTGTCATCGAGAGCATGCGTCCGTAGTTGGCATTCCACGATTCCTGCCGAGCTATGCGGGAACGCTTGTGCGTGATGAAGTAAAAACACTCAATGCGGCACTCAAGCCACAGCACCCCTCGTTTGCAATTTTGGGTGGCGCGAAGTTTGAAACAAAAGCTCCGCTTATTGGAAAATTGCTCGCAGCGTATGATCGTGTATTTATCACAGGCGCTTTGGCAAACGACGTCTTTAAAGCGAAAGGATACCCAGTGGGTAAATCAAAAATTTCGGCCGAAGCCCCAAGCCAGGAAATTTTAAGCAACCCGCATTTTCTTGCGCCTGTTGATGTGACCGTGCAGCAACCTGATGGTCAGCGGAAAGTAAAATTGCCCGAAGACGTAAAGGATGATGAAATAATTTTTGATATTGGTCCTGAGACAGTGCGCTTGATTGCGCCAAGTCTTGAAGCAGCGCAATTCATTTTGTGGAATGGTCCGACGGGATATTACGAGGGTGTGTACACGAATTACACGCATGCAATCGCTGAAATATTAGCGCGTCGTACTGAGGCAGGAGTGAAAGTAGTTATTGGCGGTGGGGACACGATTGCAGCGATTGAATCATCGGGACTTGCCACCCATAAAGTTGGTTTTCTTTCGACGGGTGGAGGGGCAATGATTGATTTTATGATGGAAGGAACTCTGCCGGGTATTAAAGCTTTAGATTGAAAGTGCCTTGCTCGTGCTTCATGGAAATCACATGAGGGATGGTGTACAGTTGAAGTATGAAAATACTCATAAAGATGGTGCTCACGTTTCTTGTGATTACTCCATTATTCGCCTCGGCACTTTCGATTGCCGATCTGCAGGCACAGATAGCAAGCCTGATGCAGCAGTTGGCTGCAATGCAGGGAACAGTTTCCTCAGTTCCAGGAACAACGCCGTCTAACTCTGCGATGCAGTATCACTGCCCGTCACTTCGTTACGGCCTAGGAATAGGGAGTACCGATGCCGCGACTGGTGGGGAGGTGACGCAGCTACAGCAATATCTGCAAGCCAGAGGAATATACCAAGGTGCCGTAAACGGGTACTTTGGGACGATCACGCGCGCTGCAGTGCAAGAATTTCAGAGACAGCAAGGGATTAGTCCTGTCGGGACCGTAGGCCCACGAACACGCGCCGCGATATACGCAAGTTGCTCGGGCAGTGTAACGCCACCGAATCCAGGCATGTGTACAGGTGAATACGCGCCGGTATGTGGCTTGAAACAAGTCCAATGCTTTGCATACCCATGTAATCCAATACTTACTACTTATAGTAATCGCTGTGAGATGAATCGTGAAGGTGCAACTTTCTCCTATGAAGGCATGTGTCGGAGCGGCACCACGAATCCGGAAAATGATTCGCAATGTAAGAGTTGGTTTGATGGGTGCAATACCTGTTCGCGAACGTATCCCGGTGGGCCTGCGATGTGCACACTGATGGCGTGCATTCAAGGGTTTCCCGCAGGAGGCGCGATGCCAACACCGTACTGTCGTGAATACTTTGGTTCCACAGGTGGTTCAGTTGCCCCGACTATATCTGGATTCAGTGGTCCGACGACGCTTGCCGTGAGACAAACGGGAACCTGGACTGTCCAAGCATCCGACAGGAGTAATGGACAACTTTCCTATTCACTTACTTGGGGGGATGAGCTCACGTATCCCTATGCCGCCGCCATGATGAGCCCGCTCCCTGTTGTTCAGCAAACGACATTCACCCATAGCTATGCAAACGCCGGTACATACACCATCCGTATTCGTGTTACCAGCCAGTCTGGTCAATCAGCAGAGACAAGTACCACCGTTGTGGTATCGGGTTCGCAAATCGGTAGCTGTTCTCAAGAGTATGCGCCTGTCTGTGGACAGCCGCCTATGCCCTATTGTCCTCCTGGTATGGCCTGTGCACAGGCGTTTCCTGCGCCTCGAACATATTCTAATCGCTGTCTCTTGAGCGCAGCGGGCGCTTCATTCATTAGTAATGGAGTATGTGGAGGAATTTCAGGTGGCTGCTTAGGTGTATCGCGCAATACATATACTGGGGGAATACAAGAAAGAATGTATGCAGAAGGAGAGTCGACCGATACAATTCGTAATGCTGATGGAAGTACTGCAACTATTGCCGACGCTCGATATGTCTGTCGCGCCGGGACATGGAGGATTGAAGGTGGCCTTCCGGGTCCTTGGTACTACTAGCTTCGCAGTCCACATACGAAGTCTAACGGTGATAAGGGATTGGCCTTGCGGCTGATAGAATGCACAAAGACTTATGAAAAGAGCCGCATGGACACTTTCTTGCTTAGTATTGATGGCACCGGTTTTTCTGAGCGCACTTTCTGTCGCTGAACTGCAAGCCCAGGTAAACGCCCTTCTGCAAAAGATTCAGAGCGTCAATGTTGCAGCAACGAGTCAAACAGTCGCACCCGCAAAGCAGAAAGTGGTCACGTGTCCGCGACTGACGCGTGTCTTGACACTCGGTTCAATTGATCGCGACACAAATGCCGATGTCTCGTTGCTGCAGACATTTTTGAAAGAGCAGGGATTTTATCAGGGCGATGCATATGGCATATTTGATGCGCCGACACT
>JBEBGP010000271.1:0-10724 GCA_040081045.1 Candidatus Nitrotoga sp. | reverse complement strand
TTAAGGAAGCACTGATTTAATCCCACATGGCCGCGACATCGGCTTTGCGGGATGGAATGCACGGAGCAAGGTGACGCCAAGGGTCGTTCCCTTGGCTAGCCTTGCGACAATGCAGACCGCCCGTAAAACCATGTCCCATATGGGTTGCGACCAAATTGCGTGCTCGCTGTGTTGCACCCCTCGCCAGGGAGAATGACCCCTGGCCTTCGGAATGCGCCTTGCGATCATCACAATTGGGTCTGCAACGCGGCTCATGGAGGATTAAATCAGTGCTTCCTTAATCTTCATCTTTAATATTTCCTGATCACCGTAACGCCACGAGATTCGGTCGTCACGTATCCGATAGCTCCGGGAGTGGATTTTACGAAACGAATGACTTCGGCATCACCGGACTTGATAGCAGGCTGGGGAATCCCGTCGCGGAAGCCTTTTTTAGCCCAGGCAGTGTTGTATCTGGCGGAGTCTATTTTCACCACTTTGGATAGAAAATTTTCTTGAGCAGCACTGTTGTCCACAGGTACTATTTTTACTGCACCGGCGAACTGTTTCTCTCCCAGAAATACTTCACGTATATTTTCACTCGTCAACACTGTGTCGGGGTTGCTGATTACAAAAAGGTCTTCGGCCAATGCCGGAATAGTAGTGCTCAAGCTCAAAATTATGGTTAAACACAATCGTTGAATTTTATGCATGATTTTTCCTTGTATCAATCTTTTAGAAACGAACAGACCATTGTGCGACGGCTCCAGAGACTTTATCTCCGGGGATAACTGTAATATCCGCATTAGTGCCGTTAAACTTTGTGCGATCAAACTCCAATTTGATTGCGCTGGTGGCATTTAAATCATAACGCAAACCAACCACTTGACGTGAGTAGGCAGCCCCGCTTATCTGATTGAAGAAATAAGGGTCATTCTGGTTCAGGGATGCTTTCTCAAGTCTGACAAAAGGTATCCATTGTCCGAAGTTCTTGGCTGCCTGAGCAAACCAGGCATTGCTGGAGTGGGTGCTGCCAACGATTACCGTACTGGCGAAAGGGATTTTCTGGACTTTATTACTGAAGTGATAGTACTCCGAAAGGATTTCCCAATCATCGGTAATATAGATACCGTATAAACCACCCATGACTACATTGGTTACATTGCCCAAGGTATCATTCACATCACCCTTAAAGCCATGCGTACCCAAACGCAGACCTTCGGCTGAGCCTTTAAAATTGTAACCGAGATTGAGTCCAACAAAGGCCTGGTGGTTGTCATCGCTACCTGCTGCCGGGGAATTGACACCGGCTAAATTGGGAGTTTCCTGAACGAGCTGCGGACCGTTGCCGGCATATAGGTCATAATTGACGTTGCCTGCACCAGCAGAAATTTTGCCAGTGAGCCATGCACCCGTCATATGAGAGGGCATGATGCCGCCCTTGTCTTCAAAATCTATAAACTTGGGACGGCGAATCGAGGTTTGAATCTGGGCGCCATGATGGAAAGCTGTATTCCAGTAACCGAATGGGGAATGAAAACGGCCAGCCCACAGTGTAGCTTCATCACCGAAAATATAGCCCAGTTGAACACGCTCCATATCGGTGGCCAAGTCTCCGTCAGCACCCACTTCAAAAATAAGCTCCACCAAAGATTTCACCCGGTCACCAAATTGGGGCGTAAGGTAGAGGTCAAATGAACCAACATTAAACCCTTTGGGACCATACTTGCCATTGTTGTTTGTTGCAAATCCAACATCGTAAAAACCGTGCAGCGGCACCCCCTCATCAGGGCGGCGAGCGCTTGCGTTCGCACTGACCTGGGATATCTGCTTTTCCAAAGCGTCGAGGCGTTCGCTCAAACTCTCATCTGCGGCAAAGGCAGCCAACGGCAGCCCAGACATTAAGATCATACCTATCAGAGCAGCACAGATAGATAAGTTACGCCAAGCTAAATGTAAATACTTGCACATATGTATAAATCTCCATAAAGAACAGGTTAAATGCTAACCGATCTGATAGCGAATGAAAATAGGGAATCAGCTACTGAATCGGCTAGCCGAAGCTTGCAAAGTCTCGACTAGTGCTTGCAATTTTTTTGACACCTGGCTGGTACTCATCACAGTCGTATTACTTTGTTCCGCAAGTTGTGAAATTCTTTCCAGATTCGTGGCGATCCCCTGGACTGCAATACTTTGCTCGCGGGTGGCCTGGGAAGTTTCTTTTGCCCGCTGGTCACTGCTGAGAATCCCGGCACTCACCTCTGCCAATGCCTTGCCTGCATCATTGGCGAGCTTCAAACCCAAATCAGCGTGACCTTTGGATATATTCATTTTTTGCACCGTATTTTCGGTCTCCTGCTGTATTGCCTCAATGAGTTGAGAAATTTCTACCGTAGCGCTGCCGGTGCGTTCAGCCAGTTTACGCACTTCATCTGCCACCACCGCGAATCCGCGTCCCTGCTCTCCGGCACGAGCTGCCTCGATCGCGGCATTCAACGCCAGCAGATTGGTTTGATCGGCAATCTCCTTGATCACTTTAACAATACCGTTGATCTCGTGGGAACGCTGGCTAAGCACGACGATTTGTCGTGATGCTTCGGTGACAGATTGCGAGATATGGGTGATTTCCGCCAGTGTGTCATTGACGATCTTCTGGGCGTGTGTCGATACTGTGCGTGCATTCTCCGCCACCTTCGTGGCTTCTGTTGCCGTATCCGCCACCTGATCAATGCTGTTAGAAACCTGTTCCATGGTTGCCGCTATCGAAGATACCGAATCGCTCTGCTGCTTGGTGGCCTCAGACAGAGCCACTTCGACAGAGCGCAGCTCGGAAATTGCGCCCGTGACGTATCCGACATCCGTGTGAACTGATTTAACAATGCCTTGCATCGAATTGATCAGGGAATTGAAAGCGGTTATCGTCTGGGTAATTTCATTCTTTCCATGCGCCAAGGCACGATGCGTTAAATCACCGCTTTTCTCTATTTTGGAGACGATTTCCTGCAGATGCTGGATCGGCGCGGTAATCTTGTGCACCACATAAAACGCTGCGGCAATCAGAACCAAAAATGAAGCAACCGCCAACAATCCCATGGCTGTCTGGGATTGGCCAGACAAGGTTTCCGCCTGGGATTGGGTATCGTCGCTGAGCGCGCTGATCAAATCGCTCAACTTTTCCATTTCGGTTTCCAATACGCTAAATTCGTTCTCAAATGCCGACATCGACTTGGTTACTGCAGCCGGATTGTGGAATGCGTCTTTGACGATGGTCATTGCCCGATTGGAATAGCTGTCTATCATCGGGGTGATTTGGGCGATTTGCCGCGCTACCTTGTCTCCCAGCGGTAACGCGGCATTCGCGCTCATGTTCTTTTTCATGCGTTCTATGTGTTCGGTCAGATCCTTAAGTATCTCCGGCTCCTGCCCGGCGCGTCCGTCGCGGGCAGCGACCAGCGCCGAAAGCGCGTCGGCGCGCACCGCGTCATGCATCATATCGGATTCGAGTTGTCCCCGGACGGATTGCTGGGTATTTGACACACTGTGCATACTGAGAACGATGGAAGTGATACCCCAATATCCTACTGTGCCTACGGCAGCCACCAGTGCGGTCGCTATAAGGCTGTAAGCTACCAGTAATTGTTTGATGGATAATTGATTCAACATGCCCCCTCCTCTGCATAATTGTTTGATGTACCAGCCACTGCTTTCCAATAAACTCCCCGGAGCAGTCCTGCTGTCCAGCCGTCATGTTTTTATTTTGGGCATGGTGGCTATAGCTGATAGACAGACTCTGTCCATCGACTACAACACCAGCTCTGGTGTCTTCTGGTAGCGGCAAGTCAGCTCGGGATTCTTCGTGAACCACAAGAGATTACCGGGGACAGCGCGATAGTTTGCCCCGTTACGCTCTGATGTGAAAGTTATATCCAAGCAACCTTGAAATACATTCAGTAAACAACCTGAGAGAATGCTACACCGATCCTTTATCCTTAAAACGACGATTAAGCCCTAATACTTGATGTAATTTGCCAATTCAAGTGTTGTGGAATGACTACTTGATCCGCACACGGAAGCGTAATTCAAAGAAAGGATTGTTGCCGCCACTGGCTCCTGCCATGGCGCCTTGGGGCTTAAGGCGGACGCGGTTAACCGCCGGGTCGTAGGGCGGAGTCGGCACAAAAGTCCAAGTCGCGCCATTGTCGTTGGAAAAGTCCACATCATCGATCAGACTGGCGAGCGAGGTAAACGAGTAAGTTAAATTGCTGGTCGGGGTACCCTGCACAAACACAATCGGCCCCGATCCCACTGCACCCAGATCACCCACAAATAGTTCGGTATTCGCGGGCAGTGGATCATCAATAACCAGGGTATTGTTATCCACCACACCCACGCCCGTGTTGGTCACGCGCAGGTTGTACAGCACTTCTGCGCCGGGAATATTTTTGGGATTGGTGCCGCCATTAAAGGGATCAGAAGTAACCGACACCGTTTTCATATTCACCAGGCTGGGCGAGCCTCCCGTGACAGTCAAGGTGGCGGTGGCCGCCGTGCCGCTGCCCGCATTAGTCGTGGTCACTGACCCTGTGCTGTTGAGGTAGCTGCCCGCCACGCTTGAAGTTACCGCCACAGTCAGCGTGCAACTGCCGCTGGCCGGTATCGTGCCGCCGCTGAGCGCCAGCGAACTGCCGTTGGCCGCCGCTGTGGCTGTACCCCCGCAGGTGTTGGTCAGCCCCGGCGTTGCGGTATTGGTGACATTGGCCGGATAAGTATCAGTGAATGCGGCACCTGTTATCGCCGTGGCATTCGCGTTGGTCAGGGTGATGGTGAGCGTGCTGCCGCCGCCAGTCCCGATCGGGGTCGGGTTGAAACTCTTGCTGACAGTTGGCGGTAGCAGCGGCTTCAGGGCAATCGTCAGGAACGCGTTGATGGAATTGGTCACGTTCGCAGTCGTATTGCCGGTCGCGCCCGCCGCCGCCTTGACGCCATCCCACACCACGAAGCCGCCGCCATTGGCTAAATCTGTTCCCGCGTCAGCTTGCTCGACAATGCCGCTCAGGTTTGCATTCGTCTGGCCACTAAAGGCTGGCAACACCGAGTCGGTATCACGTGCCACGACCTGCACAATGAGCGTGTCCGGCACGGTGGTGGTCACACCCGTCACTGTGACCGACGTGCTGGCCGTCGCCTTGATGCCACCGCCCGTGACATCCCACGGATCGCCGATACTGACGACGCCACGGTAGATGAGGATTTGGGCAAAAACATGATCCTGAACTGATAGCGTGGGTGAGGCCATCGTTGTTGACGTGGCTCTTGCCCAGAATACCGTAATTCTAGTCGCACTCCCCCCCGCAATCTGCGGGCTGTTTAATACTTGGACAAAGCCAGCTGGTGAGGGCAGTGTGCCTGCCTGATCCCCCTTGGTTTGGACGAAAAGTAGCGCAATATCGCCTACTGCGTGAACTGGCCATGCAACGCTGGGTGTACCGCTGTTGGCAGAGACTGCGGTTCCTGCTGCTTGGAAAGTGGGTACAGCCATCGCCTCACCAGGGAAAGGGCCAATCAACAATCCTGTAATGATCAATATGATTTTGATTTTTCTCATATCCATACCGTCGCGCTGCTTAGTTGATACACACCCACCGCCACTCTGGTGGCGGACTTGTCCACCTGCTCTAGGTTATCGCCCGATGCATAGCAAGAATTCAGGATTGCAGCCGACGTGTTGATGTTGATGCTGTTGGCTATTTGGATGAATTGGACGATGTAGCTGACAATATTGCCTTGCAATATTACCCGGCAAGCCGATGTCGCGGCCATGTGGGGTTGAATCAGTGCTTCCCTAACTGCTGCCGAGCGATCTACCGTTACCCGCTGAAAAACTGGGTTGTCCGTCTGAGCCGTAAAGAGTGGTCTTTTTGACCGCGTTGTTTAGAACGGCCAATGATTGCTGGTTATGCCGCAATTTCATTTGAACCAGTTCGTTATTGGTTTGATTAAGCCGTTGCGCACGCTTGGTCAGGGCAATCACTTCCAGCCAAATTGCCAGGCCATCCGGGCTGTGGGTTTTCAGCCAGGCACGAATCGTATCTGGCGAGAGTTGCGGGATATTTTTTTGCAGCAGGCTGCGACGTGTTTCGGTGAGTTCGTTAAGACTGAGGGCATCGGTTGATTTTTGCCCGGACAATTCAAGTAACTGGTCGGTGCGATTTTCCACCAATATTTCCTGTTCCCGTTCCAGCAAGCCCACAAAATTCAGCAAAGCAGCATGTTCAGAGGTTAAAACCGGGAGTAGCTGTACCAGCAGGGGATGCCCCGGCAGATGCCCGGCACTCCCTGTTTCACGCCGTTGCTGTAAGCCAGAAGGTTGCTTCAAGTACTTAAGCCCTTTTGCCAATCAGATCACGCACCGTTTCGATTAAACGATCAGCAACAATTTCCGGGTTGACCTTGAAACGACCATCACTGATGGCTTGTTTGATTTCTGCAACCTTGCCCGCATCGACAACCGGGAGGCTTGCCATGGCGTGCAACTGTGTTGAGGTGGAACCAAGGGAAACGCTGACGCTGTCAGATTGTTGCGCTGCAGGAGATGGGTTGGATTTGCCCTTGGACACTGTGCGCGGCTTTCCTTCCGCTATTGAAGCAGCTGGTAAAGTATTGCTGGGCTTGTCAATTTTCATGGCGATCCTCTCAATCTGAACGGTACTAAATTTTCATGTTGACTCTATAATCGGTAAAAATCCTGAAAAGTTTAGGGATTGGGACATATTTATAGCCTAAACCGCTGCATAACACAACCACAGATTACACCAAGGAAGCACTGATTCAATCCCACATGTACCCGCAGGCCAAGGGTCGTTCTCCCTGATCAAGGTAAGCAGTGGATTATAGGTTTTATTTCTATGGTTCTATTTCCACCATGCCGCCAATTCCGGCAACACCCCTAATCACCCGGCCTGAAGGGGTGCGAATTTGCACAGCCTGCCCCTCACTTGCATTGCCCAAGGCTATTCCTGTGCTGCGTATATTGAAACCACCCCCTTGCACAGCAAGTTGCACGGTCTGTCCCTGCATTACGCTATAGGGTAAACGCAGCATATCTTCACGCAATACCTGTCCGGCAGTAATTCCATGGCGCAGCACTTTTCCGAGTGCCTGTTCGGGATCCATCAATCCTCCTGTTCTGGTCATTTCTGTCGTTTGGCTGGCAAAGTCTTCCTTTTGCAGTGTATGTCCCAATGGTAGTTGCCGTGCACTGACCAATAAATTGACACTGACACTGATTTGCACCGGAACAAAAACACTCCAGCCGTTTTTTTCCGTACAGCGCACGCCTACTGAAGTTTTGCCGATAGCAGGGCTACCGGCTGGAAAAAATGCTTCAAGTCTGACGCAGTCGGACAGCGTGATACGCCGATCTAACTCACTTATCTTATAGGTGGCTCTGCCAGGTAGTGCTGCGGTTTGTTGCTGCACAAACGCGGCTGCAACATTTCTGATTTGCGCGTGATCCTGCGCGGCTGATACCACCGTGCATTCCAACAACAGGCAGGCGCTTAAAAGTAATTTCTTCATATAAGTAAATTGCGCGTATCTTCAATATGGGGCGATTTTATCCCTATACGCTAGGTTTTCAGGCAGGCCAGCACGCGTTCTGCCATTTTATCCAGTGGCACAATTTCATTTATCGCGCCGATTGTGATGGCTTCACGCGGCATGCCGAATACCGCACAACTGGCCTCATCCTGCGCAAAGTTATATGCCCCGGCTTTGCGCATATCCAACATCGCTACCGCACCATCCTTGCCCATACCGGTCAACATCACCCCGACGGCATTGTTCTTCAGCACTTTGGCGGCAGCGTGAAACAATACTTCAACCGAAGGGCGATGACAATTAACTGGCAGCTCCCGGTTAAGGGAGATCCGATATGTTGCGCCTGGTACACGTTCCAGCAGCATATGCGAATGGCCCGGGGCAATATAAATGGTTCCGGCCCGTATTTGTTCATGATTCTCCGCCTCCTTCACGGTCATCTTGCATAAACTACCCAAGCGTGCAATAAAAGAACGAGTGAATGCTTCCGGCATATGCTGAGTAACCAATATAGGAGGAGCGTCATGCGGCATGCCTGACAAAAATATCTTGAGGGCTTCCGTACCCCCGGTCGAAGAGCCGACTACAATGACACGCCGATTGAACACAGGCAAAACTGCTTTATTGATCATCTGGCAGATACCGTTGGGGGTTCGATAGCCAACGCATATACAGTGTTAGCGAGCAACTTGAAATAGGCTTCAGCGTGATGCAAATTTTCCGAATGTCCGGCAAATAACAAGCCCCTGCTACGTAGCAGGGGGGCAAATTTTTTCAGTATTGCCAACTGTGTCGGCTTGTCGAAATAGATCATCACATTGCGGCAGAATATCGCATCCAGTTGTCCGCAAATCGGCCAGGTAGCATCCAGCAGGTTGATCTGTCGAAAGAGGATCATTTTTTGCAAACCGGGACGTACCTGCACAAAACCGGCATCTTTGTCCTTGCCCCGCACAAAAAACTTGTCGACTTGATGATCTGGCATCTTTGCTACCGAATCCGCACTGTAACGTCCGATACGTGCGCGCTCCAATACTGTGGTATCCAGATCGGAAGCTACGATCCTGACCGGATTATCAAAACCGCCAAACGTGTCCACTGCCGTCATTGCCATTGAATAAGCCTCTTCGCCGGTCGAGCAGGCGGAACACCACAGAATAATCGGGTGTGCTTTGTCCAGCTTGCGCAAATGTTTGGACAGTGCCTGAAAGTGGTGTGCCTCGCGAAAAAACGAAGTCAAATTGGTGGTCAGTGAATTGGTGAATGCCTCCCATTCCTCCGCACCACCGCATTGCAGGTGTTCCAGATATTCGGCAAAGGTCTTGATACCGGTAGCGCGCAACCGTCTGGCCACGCGACCATATACCAACTCCTGCTTGGATTCGTTTAGCGATATTCCGGCCCGCTGATAAATCAGCTTGCTGATCAGTTGAAAGTCCTGCGAAGTAAAATCAAACTCACGGGTTGGCGTAACGCTCATATTTCTGCCCATCCACAATCGACAACATACAGAGCATTGTCATTCCATCCCATATTTTTATATCTTGAGCCAGAATCAATGCGCGCGAATATCGCCGAGTAACTCTTTGATGTCGAGTATCAGCACAATGTCCCCCTCGCTGGACATGGTGACCCCTGCTACGCCCTTGGGTCGAAAGGTATCCAGCGACTTGATCACCACATCGTCATGCCCGGCAAAAGCATCCGCCGACAGAATAAAATTGTTATTGCCGAACTGCATCAATACACCCACTTTCGGTATGGTGCTTTGTTCCCAACCGATCAATTGCGCCAACGGCAACACCGGCAACACTTCGCCGCGTACCACCATGGTTGCCCTGCCGGAGATCTGCTGTAATTGCTCCTGCGTAATGGAAAGAATCTCGCGTACCATCGACAACGGTACGGCAAAAGATTGATCTCCGAGGCGCACGATCAATACCGGCAGGATAGCCAGGGTGAGCGGCAACAGAATGGTAATCACGGTACCCTTCCCAAGCTCGGACTGAATATTGACTGTTCCGTTAAGTTTCTGGATATTGGTTTTCACCACGTCCATGCCCACTCCGCGACCCGACACGCTGGAGATCTGTTCTTTGGTGGTGAAGCCCGGCAGGAAAATCAGCTCCAGACTCTGGGTTTCATCCAGCGTATTGGCCACCTCATTGGAGATCAGCCCCTTTTCGATCGCTTTGTTGCGAATTGCCTCCGGACGCATGCCTTTGCCATCATCGGCGATGGTAATCAAAATGTGGTCGCCTTCCTGACGAGCGCTCAACTCCACGATACTCTTTTCCGGTTTGCCGGCAGCAATCCGCCCTTCGACAGTCTCTACCCCGTGATCCACCGCATTGCGCACCAGATGAACCAAGGGATCGTTAAGGTCTTCGATCATGGTCTTGTCCATCTCGGTATCCTCTCCGACCAGTACCAGTTCCACGTTTTTATCCAGCGAGCGCGCCAGATCGCGCGCCAGGCGCGGATATTTTTTAAACAAACGCCCGATCGGTTGCATGCGTGTTTTCATCACCGCGTTCTGCAGATTCACCACCAGCATATCCAGCTGGCTAACCGCCTGATCCAGATCATGCAGAGTTTCCGCATCATGGCGACCCTGAATGATGTCGGAGCGCAAATGGGTCAGACGGTTTTTGGTCAAACCAATCTCACCGGACAGATTTAACACCTGATCCAGGCGGACGGTGTCCACACGTATCGTGGATTCCTTAGCTTCCGCTGCCGAAGCATCACCGTCACGCCTGCCAACAGTACTTCCGGGCACATCGGTGGCGCGACGGCCAAATACTACTTTGGTGGAATCTTCTTCAGAAATAGCGGCGGCGATCTTTTCCGAATCACGCATCACGCTCACTTTTGCGACAACGTCCGTGTTGGACAGTGCGTTATACAACTTATCCCAATCCACCCCGTCCGGGACCGAAATCCCCCCGCTGCCTTCGGCATCTCCCCCCTTTGAAGAAGGGGGGAGGGGGGGGATTGCCACTGGGCTGGCTGGTTTTTTTGACTGGGCAGAAACTGCCTGGCCGTTCAATACCGCCTTCAAAGCTGCGATTATTTCGCCAGGCGCAGCGCTCGGTTGCTGATTTTGCTGCAATGCGGCAAACATCCTCCGCACTTCGGCAGTC